>CAMMKL010000008.1 GCA_946497265.1 uncultured Clostridia bacterium
TTTTAATTGTATTCCTTTGTAGTCAATCTGTTTATTAGCAAGCTGTTCCAAACCATCCAGTAACGCCAAAGTATCCGGTCTGGTGTGCCTTTCAATATATCCAACTACTACGTCCATTCCCTGGGCGCTGGCTCTATGCGCAGCCTTCAGCATGGCATAGGTTTTTCCAACTCCGGCTGCATATCCAAAAAAGATCTTAAGGCTTCCATGTTTTTGATTGTTCGGTTGCATTTGATAAGAGGTTTCCATGTTTCCCAACATCGCATCACCCAATCCGTATATTTATTTTGATTATATCATGCGCAATCTTTTCAAGGTATAAAGAAGACTTCCTGTATATTAAGATTGTATTAAGATAAACTCTTACATTATTGTCATAAGATTCCTCTGTCTTCTAATACGGCATGGTTTTTGGCAGAATGAAAAACAAAGCTGAAAGAGACGATTGGGCTAACCGGCTATGATACCAAGTAAAAAATCAGCCGCATCTCTAAATTGCGGCGGTATTTAATAGTAAACACACCGAAACAAAGCAAAATTTAAAATTGGAAAAACATTCGTTCCTATAAAATAGGAGTACCCTGTAAGCTTTATTGCTCTATAAAAAACCTTTTTCGGTTGGGTGATTTATTTTTCATTCGTCCCTTTTGGGGGTTCCAATCTGGAACGGTACATCCACGGCATGAGCCGCCAGATCATTAGCTTACGCTGCAGCGAAACTCCGGCTGCTTTTCCAGGCTTCAAGTATAGGTCGTATCGTTTCAAATGGAGCGCTCCTCGCACCGCATTGTAGCCCATTCCTTCATGGAGCAGGATATCGACACAGGAAAGCACGGTATCCGGCATTTTTTGCTGTAAAAAGCTTTCCTTTAGTTTTTCATTTTGATCATGCTGTGCCTTAATCATGTTGAGAATCCGCTTCATTGCTTCCACACGTTCAAAACAGCGGATTCCAACTGGAGTATTCTGCTCTTCCGGCAGCTCCAACAAAATATCCTTTTGAAGCTGCGCCGGGGACTGGCATACTTTGGGGGCGTTTAACAGGGCGCGAAAAATGAATTCTTCCGCATATCCGAATGTGCATTCTTCGGTAAAAAAAACCTGCTTTTCCTGCAAAAATGCACGCCGCAGAAGCAAGGCTCCAATATCCAGCGATTCTTTGCCTTGAATCAGCCTCAGCGCAGTATCTTCTCCAGTAGAAATTCCAGCACGAGTTTTTTGGCCGGCAGGCGTCCCGTATACCACATCGGCCTCCTTTGCGATTGCCGTTTTATAATACTCAGGAATAAAGCCCCGATATAACCGGCGTGGAAACAGAAACGTAAGATAATCCCCCGCCGCTTTATAAATACCGGTATTGAAGGCAGCCCCAATTGTTCCGCTGCCATTCTGTACCACGCAACCCCTTATTTTTAACTCTTTGATTGCCGTCAGGGCGCATAATATGCTATTGTCCTGAGAACCCATATCCACCACAAGGAATTCTGCGGTGAGCCCTGCAGTCTGATCGGCCGCGGCACGGATCAGAGCGGTGATATCCTTTTCCATGTTATACATGGGAATGATTACACTTATTTCTGTCATAAGCATTTTTATTAAGCCTTCTCTCTAAATCGATTCAGAACGGAACGGCTAACTTCACGACATTAGTATATCACAAAGCCTGAATTTATCCAATGCATGTTTGAGAGGATCTTTGCCCAAGCCAAAATTCTGTTTCCCAGCACCCCATACCTTTTCCTGCATCAATAACCATTTGTTTGCGTTCTCTTATGAACTTTTTGGTTTGGAGATGCTTTTCATAAATAAAGCCCCAATCGTTAGACAGGATCTAACGATTGGGGCAGTTCAGAGGTAAGCGTTACGTCCATTATTGGCAGAGTTGGTCAAGGGTACCAAAGGTATAGCCTTCGTTTTCCCAACGGGTCAAAAGCTCATCTAAAATCTCGGCGTTGGTTTTCGAAGTGCTGTGCAATAAGACAATTGCTCCAGGATGGATGCGTTTCATCAATTTTTGAAAGGCTTCCTCATGGCTTGGCTGATTGTCCGTATACCAATCCACATAGGCCAGACTCCAGAAAAAGGTTTTATAGCCCAATTCTTGAGCCATCTTCAGGTTTTGCCGGCTATACTTCCCCTGTGGAGGACGGTAAAATTTTACCATCTCCTGCCCTGTCGTGGTACGGTACAGTTCTTCCAAAGACTCTATTTCTTTTTTAAACGAATCCATATCTCCTATTTTTGACATATCAGGGTGATGATACGTGTGGTTCCCTACAATATGCCCTTCTTCCACCATCCGCTTTATCAAGTCCGGGCTGGTTTCTATGTAGTTGCCCACCACAAAAAAAGTGGCTTTTGCGTTATGTTTCTTTAATGCATCCAAAATAGCGGGGGTGTACCCATTTTCAAAGCCGGCGTCAAAGGTCAAATATATTACTTTCTGGTCGGAAGGGCCTGCGTAATAGGCGTCATATTTCTTTAGTTCTTCCGCTGAGGCGTTGCCAACCGGCGTTTTGCCTTCCTCCTGAAAACTCAGGCCCCAGTTCACTGTGGGCGAAGCGGATGTATTAGCTGCCAGCCGGGCCCAATGTTGTACCCCCATGCCTATAAGAGCGATCAGAGCACAGCCCAATAGTGTAAGCAGGATATATTTTTTGCGGATTACCAAAACCATTTCTTCACCAGCTTTTCTTTGTTTCATCGAAGAGAGGGCGCCTCTGACGAAAACCGCTTTCCCCTCTGGTAATTCATATGGAGCAAAGAAACGCTTTATGTGTATTTTCGGCTGTTATGATTCAGATTCTTCCAAATAAGCGCAAAGCAACGAAAACGTATTCGCTACCCCTTCCACATGGGTACGTTCATAGCCGTGCGACGCATAGACGCCCGCTCCAATCAGGCAATGGCGCAGGTCGTGGCCCGCCTGTACAGCGGCGTCGGCGTCGGAACCATAAAACGGATACACATCCAATGCGTATTGTAGCTTGTGCTCCTGCGCCTTTTTGACCAAGCGGGTTACCATCTCATAATTAGAAGGGCCTCTCGAATCTTTCGCACAGATGGAAACCATATGTTCATTGCAGCCAAGACCATTGCCCACACAGCCCATGTCTACCACAAGCATTTCGGTTACGCCCTGCGGAACCGAAGCCGCCGCACCATGCCCTACCTCTTCATAAACCGTAATATGCAGATATACACGCTGTTTCAGTGAAACCTTATCCTCTTTCAGATGCTTTGCATACCCCATCAAAATGGCTACGCTCATTTTATCATCAATGAAACGGCTTTTGATGTAACCGCTTGCCGTTACCACCGTGCGCGGGTCAAAACAGACATAATCCCCCGGCGCAATTCCCAGTGCTTCGGTTTCTTGTTTGCAGAAGGTTTTTTCATCAACGACTACTTCCATATTTTCAAATGTCCGCTTCTGGTTGCGGTATTCTTCATTGACATGCAGCGAAGCGTTGTCCAATTGAAACGTTCCGCTATAGGTTCCCTGAAACCTGGTAAATATCGTGCAGTTCTCCGCCTCTACATTGTCGGGCGTCAAGCCGCCGATGGGCGATATCCGAAGGCGACCGTTTTCTTTTATGGAGCAAACCATTGCGCCTAAGGTATCTGCATGGGCGCTTAACAATACCGCATCCTGGGATTCGTCCCCGCCCAAATCGACGAGCAGGCCGCCCTTACCGGTCTCCTCCGCAGAATAGCCTAATCTGGTAAACTCCTGCTGCACATAAGCGATCACTTGGCCGGTAAAACCGGAGGGACTGTAGAAAGACGATAACTTCTGGAATTGGCCTATGATATAAGAACGATATTGATTTTGCAAAACCGACACTTCCTTTTTTGATATGGTTTTATTGTACCTCACCGGGTCAGAATGTGCAAATCCCCCCCTTCAAAATTGCAGTTTTGTTCCATTATAAAAATGACCGGGAGAAAACGTCCATTTATTCAGTATGTATGTTATAATAAGAATTATCTATGATAATGAAAGAAAATTGTAAGAAACACATCCAATCATTTGTAAGAATTCTGTTCTATACTTATATTTAGAATAGAAAGGGAGGGGATCTTTTCCATGCAGCAATCAACCATACTCATCGTAGACGACGACAAAGAAATTGTACGAGCCATAGCAATCAATCTGGAACAAGAAGGATACCACACGATTTGTGCCTATAACGGCATGCAGGCATTGGATGCCGTTATGAAACATGATCTGCAGCTAATCATTATGGATGTGATGATGCCGGAGCTGGACGGCCTTTCCGCCATTATCCGTATCCGGGAACAAAAAAACCTTCCGATTATCGTGCTTTCCGCCAAATCGGAAAATACCGACAAGGTTTTGGGGCTTTCCATAGGAGCCGACGATTACATATGCAAACCCTTTAACCCTATGGAACTGGTTGCCCGGGTAAAATCCCATTTGCGCCGGTATACCCATTTGGGGGATATCCATACCTCCGGTTCTGGAAAACGGATTACTACTGGACGGCTAAGCTATCAATTAGAGGAGCAAGCCCTGACCGTGGATGGGGAAACCGTACACTTGACGGCAACGGAACGGAAAATTGTGGATCTTCTCATGCGCCATTTGGGGCGCGTTTTTCCAGCGGAAGAAATATATCGCCGCGTTTGGGATTGCGATTCCTATGCGGCGGAAAATACCGTGATGGTCCATATCCGCCGCATCCGTGAAAAAATCGAAATCAATCCAAAAGAACCTGAATATCTAAAGGTGGTGTGGGGAATTGGCTACAAAATGGAAAAAATGTAGGGTTGCGCTTTGCGGCATCAGCTTTATTTTGGGGCTCTCGATTCTGGTCGGCATATTATCCCTCTTTCTCTCCCCTTTTTTTCGAAGAGAATTTTCTCAAATCTATTCCCTTGCAACAGAAACCGACTATCAAAATACCGTTTATTTCCGCGAAGATTTACTAGACGATATCGCCATGTTTCTGGACAAAGCATCCGATTACTTTGAAACAGAATTATATTATTATTCTTCAAATAATCCAAACAATTATATTAATAATAAAAAGTATGAAATTCGAAGTAGCCCTGAGCTTAAAAATCTCACCAACCAGGAAAAATATCTCTATGAAATGTATTCCAATAATACCCTAATCGCATACAACAGCGCATCTGTCAATCTTAAAACGGTGTCAGCAAGGGGAGCATATTGGAACCATCCTGACGAACCCTCATGGAAAAACGCTTCTCAAAATGATCAAGTCTCGTTAGAAAATTACAATCTGCTTGTAGTCATCAAAGACGGAGAGATCCGGGTTATGAAGGATTCCCAGGAAAGGGATCTTTCCTTCCTAGGGTTCATCTCTTCTTCTGAATTGTTTGATGATCTGACTCAAAGGGTTGACAAGCAATCTTTCTCCGGAATTAGACAAATCCAGCTTTACCTAGCGGTTGCTCCAACTCCGCCTGCAACCAGCTATGCGTATCAATACTATCTTGCTGACAAAGAATCTTCTATTGATTATTTATTGGGCTTCTACTGTATTCTGATGCTTGGCCTCTTTTTCTTTGTTATTCCACTCTTTTTTTTGGATTCTTTAAAACAGGCCCATCTGGCCGCCGTCCGCTTCTTGGGTAAATTTCCGCAAAAAGCAAAACTGGCTATTGCTATTTTAGCAGCCGCAACCGGGATTTATTTATTGATAAAATCGTTTAAATTATTACCCAACAACTCGCCGGCTCTATTCGTCATCTCTTTTTCAATTCTTTTTTGGACAGCCTATTGGTCTATGGTGATCTGTTGGTTTCATCGAAAAAGGTCTCCAAAAGAAAAATCGCTCAGGCTGCTGGGCTGGTTTCGAAACCTGCCGGAGAAGATGCGTAAAAAAGCTTTACAAAAAAGCCTGCTCAGGCGGACTCAAACCCGGCTTATCCGTTTTTGGGTTATGGAGGCGTTTATCTGTATTGTTTCCGTTTGGTTTATCCTTACAATTCAAAACGGTTTGGCCTCTGCTCCGGGGTTCTTGGTTCTCGCCTTGCCTTTCGCGGTAACCGCGTTGGTTGGCCTTCCCTATTTTTACCGCAGCAAACGTATGGCGCAAGATCTGGAACAAATATTCGATCAGATCCGTAGAATTCAGGACGGCGAATATACCCATCCTCTTTGTTTGCCGAAAAAGACGGAATTCCACAATGTGGAGGAGTCTATAAACGACCTGCAGGCCGGCATGTCCGCCGCTGTGGAAGAACAGGTACATGCGGAACGCATGAAAGTGGATCTGATTGCAAACGTTTCGCACGACATCAAAACCCCTCTTACCTCCATCATCAGCTATGTAGATCTTCTGCAAAAAGAAGAGGGGCTTGCGCCCCATGTAAAGGATTATGTGAAAATTCTTGCTGCGAAATCCGAACGTCTAAGGCTTATGGTACAGGATGTGTTTGAACTTTCCAAAGCCTCCAGCGGGAATTTGCAGCTTAACCTGGAGTGTCTTGATCTTAACAAGCTCATCCGGCAGACATTGGCCGATATGGAGGAAGCCATCTCCTCTTCTTCCCTCCTTTTTCGGGTAAGCCTGCCGGAAGAGCCGGTAACCATCTATGCTGACGGCGGGCGGATGTACCGCGTTTTCCAAAATTTGATCAAAAATGCTGTCCAATATTCATTAGAAAATTCGCGTGTCTATATTGAAGTTTCTTTGATAGAAAACAAAGCCACTGTTGCCATCAAAAATATTTCCAAACATGAGCTGTCTTCCCTTCGCGAGGATATTTTGGAACGTTTTGTCCGTGGGGACGCCTCCCGAACAACAGAAGGCTCCGGCCTTGGCCTCTCCATCGCCAAAACGTTCACCGAAGCCTGCGGCGGCAGCTTTGCCATCGCCTCCAATGCCGATTTGTTTATTGTTGCCATTGAATTTCCGGTTACCCAGCCCGCTCCAAATCCTTCTTCAGGCGCTCAATAATCCGCTTTTCCAGCCGGGATATGTAGGATTGGGATATTCCAAGTTCATCCGCTACCTCCTTTTGGGTATGCTCCTTTTGGCCGTTTAATCCAAAACGCAGTTCCATAATACTGCGTTCCCGGGGCGAAAGGCGGGAAACGGCCTGTAGAAGAAGGCTGCATTCCACTTCCTGCTCAATACCGCGGTTGACAATATCCTGGTCGCTGCCCAGCACATCGGAAAGCAACAGCTCATTGCCGTCCCAATCCACATTCAGCGGCTCGTCGATGGAAATCTCATTTTTTAATTGAGTGCTCTTTCGCAAAAACATAAGGATCTCATTTTCAATACAGCGGGAGGCATAGGTGGCCAGCTTGATGTTCCTTTCCGGGCAAAAGGTGTTCACCGCTTTAATCAATCCAATGGTTCCAATGGAAATCAGATCCTCCACCCCTGCATTGACTGATTCGAATTTTTTTGCAATATAAACAACCAAACGCAGATTATGCGTGATGAGCGGTTCCCTGGCGTTGGGTTTGTTCTCCGCGATGTCCTGCATGACTTTTGCTTCTTCTTCCGGGGTCAACGGGGCCGGAAGCGTTTCCGGCCCATTGATATAAAAGACCCCCTCTTTTTTGTGGTAAAACAGGGTTTTGAACAGCCGGCGTATGCGCGAAAGGATTAGGCTCATCAAATTCATTCTCTTCAGCTCCTATATCGTTTTGTTTTTATCTTAAGAAAGCAATTCCGGATTCATCAGTCCGTCTATGCCGCCCAATGTTCCATCGGGACATACCGCGACATAGGCGTCTTTTTTTAGGATACCGTGATTGTGGTGAACCGTAATCTTCTGTGGGTGAAAGGCAGGCAGTACCCCCTCGCTGCCCACTGCATAAAACGGGACGACCCGGCACGGCAGTCTCCAGGATTCAGGCTCCCGACCTCCTACCAGCGCTTCTACTTTATTGTATTCGGCTACGATGACGGGCAAATGGGAAAAGGGCTCTGTAAGGCTGTTGCCCGTATCTACTTTTGCGCGCAAAGTGACGTGCTCTTCGCCGCAATCGATATCTACGGTACAATAAAGCTCCTGTGGTACCGGGCGGGAAGAAAAGCGGTGCAGAAGCCTTAAAACGCCATAACACAACAGCGTGCTCCCCACCAGGAGCAAGGGCGAAAGGTCAAAGTAGACCACGCCGTTGTTCATCAACAGCCCAGGCGGCGAAAAGATCTGCGATAAGGCGAACATGATTCCGGCAAAGCCGAAGCTTACCACAAAAAAACAGGCAACGGTTTTTCCAAAGACACGCATATTAGAACGGCCGAAAGCCAGCCAAACCATGCTTACCGCCATCAAAAACTTGATGAGAAGGGAGAAAATCCAGTTGATCTCCGGTAAAAAAATCGTAAGGGAATAAACAGCGCCCAAACCGGATGCCAGCAATAGGCGGCGCCTGAAAAATGCCAAACTGAGAAAGCGCGCAGTGCCTAATAGAAGAAAATAATTCACGAACAGGTTGACTGCAAGCAGCACATCCACATAGACGACTTGTTTCATCCGGTGCCCCCTTCCCCTTTTCTTGTTCTATTATCCCACGCAAAGCCGTCCGCTTTCTGTCGGAAAAGAGTGCCGCCCCAAGAAGCATTTTACGTCCTCTTTCCGGGATAAAGGAGGCGTAATAGCTATTTTACCAAAACGCTTATTATTCTGTACGATTTCAGCAAAACAGCCATACTTTCGTCAGATGAAACAAATTACGACCTAACTTCTTATTATTCTTTCGGACTAGAACATTGTAATTTTGTTATAAACATGTTAAAATTTTGATTAGCATGAACATTCTGCGGAAATTTTCACTCTTGATTTGTTCATATTATGGAATCCTCTGCAAGGAAGGAGCTTACTATGCATACTTATGAAACCGAAAACAAATTGGTGGTAAAAAACCTTTCTAAAATCTATGACGGTACAGAAATTCTAAAAAACATCTCATTTGAAGTTAAAAAAGGGGAATTCCTTTCAGTCCTGGGGCCTAGTGGTTGCGGTAAGACCACCTTGTTGCGCATTTTGATCGGTCTGGAACGTCAGGATGGGGGCCAGATCTTAAAAGACGGCAAAGAAATCTCTCAGCTTGCCCCCAGCGCACGCGGTATGGGGATCATTTTTCAGAATTACGCCCTTTTTCCGAATATGACCGTATTGCAAAATGTGGAATACGCTCTGAAGATACGCAAAGATCTGGCCGCTGCTTCCCGAAAAACAGCGATCCATACTTTGGAGCAGTTGGGGCTGGAAGAACATCTTGATAAAAAACCCAACCAGCTTTCCGGCGGTCAACAGCAGCGTGTGGCCATCGCGCGCACGCTTGCGCTGAAACCGGATATCGTCTTATTGGACGAACCCATCTCCGCGTTGGACGTTACAAACCGAGAAATTATGAAAAAAGAATTAAAGGCCATTCAGAAAAAGTTCGATTCCACCATGATTTTTATCACACACGAACAGGAAGAAGCGTTTTATCTGAGCGACCGCATTATGGTTATGTCGGAAGGCAATATTGAACAAATTGATACGCCGGCCAACATCTATTCCCATCCAGCCAATCAATATATCAAAGATTTTGTTATCGCTCATTTGGAACAAAAATATGAGTCGTTATTAAAATGTACCGGGAGAATCCGCCATGAATAATAAAGGATATAAAGCAATTAAATTCTTGATTCTAGCTTTTCTACTCGTTAGCGTTGTTTTCCCTCTGGTAAACCTTCTGTTGCGTATCCGCTGGGAGGATATCACCGCCGTCTGTTCTTCCCCTCAATTTGGGGATATGATTAAAAATTCGCTGTTAACTACCCTTACCGCCACTTTTCTATCCGTTGGGCTCGCTATGCTGCTCGCCTGGTGCATCAATCGGACCAATATCCGCTTCCGGGCCATTTTTTCGATCCTGTTTACCCTTCCGATGCTGATCCCCTCGATTTCACATGGTATGGGGCTGGTGCTTCTGTTTGGCGATAACGGCCTGGTTACCAACCTGTTGGGCATCAATATCCAATTGTTTGGATTTTGCGGGTTCGTAATCGGTTCTATGCTCTATTCCTTCCCGGTAGCCTTTTTAATGCTTACCGATATCTTACAATACGAAGACTATACCGTGTATGAATCCGCACAGGTCCTGGGCCTGAGCAAATTCCAGCAATTCCGCACCATCACGCTTCCTAATATGAGAAAGCCCCTCATCTCCGTCATTTTTGCAGTCTTTACCATGATTTTTACCGATTACGGCGTACCTCTGGTGGTAGGCGGAAAAATGATGACTCTTCCGGTATACATGTATCGGGAAGTGATCGGCTTAATGGATTTTTCCAAAGGCGCCATTATCGGCGTTATCCTTTTGCTTCCAGCCGTAATTGCTTTTATTATTGATTTAAAGAACAAAGACTCCGGAAACAGCTCCACCATTACGAAACCGTATATTGTCGGCAAAAACAAGCTGCGCGACGGTCTTTCGTATGTTTTTTGTATTGTGACGATCCTATTGATCAGCCTGCCGTTGCTTACCTTTGCGTACCTTTCCTTTGTGAAACAATATCCCATCAATATGAGTTTTTCCTTCGATAATGTCAAAAAGTCTTTTGATTTAGGCGTGGGAATGTATTTGATAAATTCCCTGACTATCGCGCTTTTGACCGCGCTGATCGGGCTGGCAGCCACTTACTTTACCGCATATCTCACCGCCCGTTCCAAAAAAAGTTTTTCCAATATGACCCTTCATTTGATTTCGATGGTTTCTCTGGCAATCCCCGGTATTGTGCTGGGCCTTTCCTATGTCCTCTTCTTTAAAGGAAGCCTTATTTATGGAACTTTAATCATCCTGGTTCTTGTCAATATGGTACATTTCTTTGCATCCCCTTACCTTCTAGCATACAACTCCCTCAATAAATTCAATGAAAACCTGGAGGATGTCTCTGCAACGCTTGGTATTTCGAAAATCAAGATGCTTCTCGACGTCTACATTCCTTGTACCAAAGAAACCATGCTGGAAATGTTCAGTTATCTTTTCGTGAATGCAATGGTGACCATATCGGCGGTTTCCTTTCTGGCAAATTTCAAGAATCTTCCCCTTGCCCTGCTCATCCCGCAGTTCGATTCCCAATCCTTGATTGAAGCCACCGCCTTTATCTCTATCGTTATCTTCGGCGTGAATATCCTGCTGAAGCTTGCAATCTATCTGATCCGACGCCGGATTCACGTCCAGGAAGCAGTCAAGGGAGGCGAGAGTGCATGAAAAAACTGGTAGCCGCATTGGTAGTGGCGGCCATTGTTTTGGTGGTAATCGTCACAAAACAGGAACAGGATACCATTATTGTTTACTCAAGCGCGGAATATTTTCGCAACGAAGCCATTCAGCAGATGGTAAATGAAAAATTTCCTGATTGGCATGTTATGATTATGTATGTACCCACAGCCAAGGCAGCCTCTAAGATTCAATCCGAAGGCGATTCTACCGACGCAGATATCGTCCTGGGTCTGGAAACCTCTTATATGGAACGGATCAAAGATAACTTGGCCGATATAAAAAGCCTAAGCAGGAAGGACTACCTGCCGGAAATCGTACCCGATTCGGATAAGTATGTGATCTGGGAACGATCGGGCGGCTGCTTTGCTGTGAACACAGAAGTATTAAAAAAGCATAATCTGCCCATACCCAAAACATATGACGACCTCTTGGATCCCCAATATAAAAATCTGATCGCGATGCCGGATCCGAAATCCAGCGGTACCGGTTACAACTTTTACCTGAATATGGTCAATGAACGCGGGCTCGACGGCGCACTGGAGTACTTTGACAAACTGGCCGTCAATATCAAACAGTTTACCGAATCAGGCGCCGGCCCCGTCAAGTTGCTCCTACAAGGGGAAATTGGGATTGGACTCGGTATGACCTTCCAGGTGGTAAACGAAATCAACAATGGTAACCCCCTACAGATTGTTTTTCCAGAAGAAGGTTCCCCTTATTCCTTAACCGGCGTTGGCATCGTGAAAGGAAGAGAAAACAATCCGAAGGTAAAAGCGGTCGCCGATTATTTGATCAATGAGGTGATTATATACGACAAAGAAAATTTCTCTCCGGAACAAATATTAAAAAAACAAGAAATTAAAATCCCAAACTATCCTCAAAACATCCAATACGCCGATATGACGGGCGCCGACGACTTGGATTTAAAAGACGAACTGCTGGAAAAATGGAAATATTGAATATAGGTATGAAAAGGAATTGGTTTGCTTCAAAATCAGTTCCTTTTTTATTCAATGACTTATAAGCTCTTCTGTAAAGCCCCTCCATTATTTCAAGAATGGCGCTTACCGCTTATTTTCAAATGTGGTTATGACTGCGTTTAACGCTTGACAGGTTTCAATTTTACTCTATCACCCCTTGACAAATCCTCCCTAACGTTGTATTATTGTATTGTTGTATTAGATGCGTAGTACAATAATATAAATTTTCATAGGAGGAAATCATATGGAATCCGTCTTGAAAACACACGGCCTGACAAAGCTATATGGAGGACATCAGGCAGTCAGCAATGTGAGCATGAATGTACAGCAGGGCGATATTTACGGCTTTATCGGGCGCAACGGCGCGGGCAAAACCACACTCATCCGCATGGTGGTGGGGCTGGCCGCCCCTTCCACCGGCAGTCTGGAGCTTTTCGGCAGCACAAATCTCTCTGAAGGGCGCAAGCGGATTGGGACGGTGATCGAATCCCCAGCCGTTTACCCCCACATGACCGCCCGTCAGAATTTGGAGGTACAGTGCCGGATGATGGGCATCCAGGACAAGCGCGTCATCAACGACACTCTCATTACCGTGGGATTGGATCCACAAGATAAGAAAAAGGCCAAAAATTTTTCCCTCGGCATGAAACAGCGTTTGGCAATTGCCATTGCTTTAATCGGATCGCCTGAATTCCTTTGTCTGGATGAACCGATCAACGGCTTAGATCCCACCGGGATTATAGAAATCCGCGAGCTGATCCAAAGGCTTAACCAGGATCACGGCATCACGGTGCTGATTTCCAGCCACATCCTGGGCGAGCTTTCCAAACTTGCAACCCGTTTCGGCGTTATCGAAAATGGTGTTCTGATTCAAGAGTTCACCTCTGAGGAATTATGGAACAAAGGTGAAGATCTGGAAAAATATTTTGTTTCCATTATGAAGGGGGTACAGGCATGAACCGTTTACTCAAATCGGATCTGTATAAGCTTTCCAAAATGAAATCCATATTCATTTGCGCCCTGATCCTCATAGTAATGGGCATAGGGCTGATTTTCCTGCTGGATTTTTCCGGCACCATGGTGCAGACAGCCGTAGACAATGGAGTCAGCATAGAACTAAATGGAAGCGAGGAACAGGCCCTGCAAATTTTCACCAATCAAACAGCCGCATCCCTGTTCCCTTCTTCTCTGGGCGGCGACGGCGTTTTGTTCAGTATCATTGTCATTTCGATTTTTGTCGCTTGTGAATTCGGATTTGGCACCATCAAAAATATCGCATCCCGTGGTTTTAGCCGTACAAAAATCTATCTATCCAAATTAATCTTTTCCTGTGGGGTAGCCGTTTTCTTTTCCCTACTGTTCTGCGCGGCTTATACCCTGACCGCCGCCGGTTTGTGGGGATGGGGGGATGCCGGTCCGGAATTTTGGAAAAATGCCGCCGGTTTGCTGGGGCTCAATCTGCTATTAAACTGTGCGTATGCCTCCTTGTTTACGATGATTTCCTCCTTAATCCGCCAAACCGGCGGGGCAATCGCCATTAATTTTTGTGTGATGTCCTTTGCCCCTATGCTGTTGGAGCTGCTCCAAATGGCAATTGAAAAACTCTTTCATGTTACCATGGCTTTCCAGCTTTCCAGCTACACTCTTTCCGCCAACATGAACGCTCTGACCGAAGGCGCGCTCCAAAACGATATTGTTCTTCGCGTGCTCTTTGTGGGAATCGGTTTCTTTGTAGTGACCACCATAATCGGCCTATATGTCTTCCGCAAAAGAGACATCAAATAATCTTTTTTACCAATAGCAGTCTACCCCCGGCTATGCCGGGGGTAGACTTAACGAATGCTCTTATATCCAAAAGGATCTCTTGCCAAAGAATGGGCAAGAGATCCTTTTCTTACTGCTTTGAGACAATCACTTCCGCATTGATGTGAAAAGAATACAAAACGCATTCCTTAACCGGCATACCCGTGCAACGGGTCAACGCCTGTGCATAAAGCTCCAACTGCCGCGCGTAGCGCTTGCGCAGCTCGTCGGCGCTATGAATGCGGTCGGTTTTATAGTCCACGATCACCAACGCCCCTTCTTCCACAAAGGCGCAGTCTACAGCCCCCTGCAGCACGACCGGTTCCTGTGCCAACGTGGGCGGGAGATCCGGGTCAATCTCGTTTGCGGGAATTTGTACGGTAAAGCGGTATTCCCGGAAGCATTGCTGGGAAGAAAGCATCCGGCTCATCAAGCTGCTGTGCAAGAAAGCGCGCAGGCGGCGCTGATCCACCGCTTTGCCCTGTTCTTCCGTTAAAAACCCTTTGCCCACCAGGCGCTTAAGTTCAGCCTTTGGATCTTTCGCGGCTTCCCTGTAATTGGAAAACTGCAAAAAAGCGTGCAGAGCTGTTCCGCGTTCGGCGGGCGTCATTCCCTGCTGGGAAAGGAAGGCCGGGCGGGAAGTTGCCGCATACTCCGGGCCGCTGTCCCGCGCCGCCAGCTCCGAAGCCGCCACTTTAGCAGGCACCCGGCGCAAGGCCTGCGCTGGGTATTGATAGCTTAACCGTTTATTAAGCTCCTGCAAAAATTCTTCATCTACCGGAGCTTTTTCCTCTTCGATCCGCCCGGTTTCCGCCGGGGCTTCCGGCTGTGGGTAGACGAGCTCTATTTCCCAGGGTTCTCCATTGGGCAGCAGGATGCCAGCAGGGGCTCCCGCCAGCTCGCGCAGGTTTGCGCCGCTTGGGTGCCGCAGGGCACAGGATAGGATCCAATCGGAAAAATTGTTTGCGCCGCGCACGATATAAGGCGAAATCGAAGGCGTTTCCGTCAGTTGAGCCGCCAGCCTGCCCAGGGTGCGGGTCGGATTTTTCAGAGAAGAAAGCAGGATAAGCTGCTCTTTGGCACGGGTCATTGCCACATACAGCACGCGAAGCTCTTCGCTCATCCCACCGCGCTCCAAAGCAAGGGAGACCGCTTCGCGCGGCATGGTAGTATACCGCCTAAGCTGCTTTTCGTCTTTGAGCTTGATGCCCAACCCCAGCGCAGGGTGCAGGAGCACCTCGCTTTTTTCTTTGTTGAACGGACGGGAACAGCCCGCCACGATACATATGGGGAATTCAAGCCCCTTGGATCGATGTATACTCATCACGCGCACTACATTGGCGGTTTCCGAAAGGGTGGCGGCAGGGGATAAGTCGGAGTGCTGGCGCTGCAAACGGTCGATAAAGCGGATAAATCCGGAAAGTCCTTTGTAACCGGAGGCTTCATAAGTGCGGGCGTATTCAAGCAGCAGCCGCAGGTTAGCAAGGCGCAGTTGACCCTCCGGCATGGCCTGCACCATGGCAAGATAACCGGATGTATCGTAAACAGCCCGGATCAGGCGGTCGGCGGACATGGTGGCGCCCAATCGGCGATAGCCTTCCATCTCCTGTAAAAAGCGGGCGCAGTCCGCATTTACCTCCGCCCGTTTCCGCAGGGCAAAATAAAGAGGGCCGTTGGGTTGACACAGGCGGATGTCGCTTACATCGTCTGGGGTAAATCCGTAAATAGGGCTCATAAGCACCGAAAGCAGCGGGATATCCTGCACCGGGTTGTCGATTACGCGCAAAAGGGAAAGCATCACGCCAACCTCCGGCGTACCAAAAAAAGAACCCGCCGTATCCGACCAAGCCGGGATACCGCGCTGCTGAAGCTCTTTCGCATAGACGCATGCATGGGTATTGGCGTTTCGAAGCAAGATACAAAAATCGTGAAACGTTACGGGGCGTTCCTTCCCATTTTCGGTCACGGTATATCCGCTTTCCATCATGTGCACAATGATTTCCGAAATATGGCGGGCTTCCTCTATGTCCATTTCTCCACTTTCGCTTTTGGAGAGATCCAGTATATGCAGAACGGTATCCGGCGTATCCTTGCCGGGATAGGCGGCGCCGGCTACCAATTCTTCCTCGCTATTATATTCCATTTCACCCATAGCCTGCGACATAATCTGATGGAATATAAAATTTACCGCGTCGGTCACGCCGCGCCGGCTACGAAAATTTCGGTCCAGCGCCACCCGGGCGGGGTAAAGATTGGCCTTCGGGTCGTATGGCGGATAGGCCTGTTTGCGGCGCAAAAAGATTTCGGGCATCGCCTGCCGAAAGCGGTAAATGCTTTGTTTGACGTCCCCCACCATAAAAAGGTTATCCTCGTCCCGGGAAACCGCGCGAAAAATCATATCCTGCGCTTCGTTGGTATCCTGGTATTCGTCCACCATCACCTCATCAAAACGGGAAGAAAGCTCCAACGCCGTTTCCGTGCGTTCCCATCCGGCCGGCGTGGAGCGAACCAGCAGACGCAGCGCCCAGTGCTCCAGATCCCCAAAATCCGCGATGCGGCGTTCCGCTTTTCGCCGATCCAGCTCCTCCCCAAACAGGGAAACCGCGCGAAAAAGCTGCTCGACAAGGGGCGCCATGCGGGCGATATCCTCCCTGCACTGGCGTTCGTCGGAAAAAAACAGCTTTTGCAGGCGATCGAGCGTCTTTTTTACTTCGTCCCGATTACCGCATACCTTAAGCTTTAAGGGGTCTTCCTTATAACCGCGCAAAGGCTTTAACTTTTCAAAAGTAAACTGCTTCACCCGCAGGCAGACCGCATCCCATCGGCCGGTTTCCACCTCTTTCAGCAAAGCGAGCAATGCGGCAAGATCCGAGGAAAACGCCGTTCGGTATACATCGTTCAGTTTTGAATCCTCCTCCATCAGATTCAGAGCGTTTTGGGTCAGCGAAATTCCATACTGCACCGCATCGGCGGCAAAATCCAGAACCGTTCTGCCCCATTCGGTTTCCCCCACCGGACAATCCTGCCGGTACATTGCGGCTTTTTCTGCCAGCCAGCGGGCGGGAAACGGATGAGAACGCACAAAGTCGTAGAGGAGGTTGACGACGTCTAAAAGGCGGGCATCGTCTCTGCCGGCGCTGAACAGTTCGGAAAGCTCCACAAAACCGGCGTTTTGCTCTTCATAAAGCTCTTCCATCACCTTTTGCATGGCCTCGTCCCGCAGAAGCAGCATTTCGTTGGAGTCGGAAATCCGGAAATCCGGCGAAATGTTCAGCTTATAGAAATTCTCACGGACCAATTCGCTGCAAAAGCTATGGATTGTACTAATATTCGCACGGGCAAGCAGGATTTGCTGCCTTTGCAGGCGGGTATTGCCCGGGTCACCGGCAAGCAGCTCTTCGATCGCCGCCGCGATGCGCTCCCGCATTTCCGCCGCCGCCGCATTGGTAAACGTAACTACCAGCAGCCGGTCGGCGTCGCAAGGATGCTCCGGGTCGATAAGCCGTTCGATTACGCGCTGTACCAACACTGCCGTTTTGCCGGAACCCGCCGCAGCGGATACCAACAATGTGCCGTCGCGCGCGGAAATTGCATATTGCTGCGCTGTCGTCCAATTGCGCGCCATTTATTCCTCCTCCTTTTTTTGCAGTGCTTCCAGCACTGCTTTGCGGTCCCATTTTACCATTTGGATGGCGGGGCTTCCTTCTTCATGGCCGCACACCGGCCCATAGGGGCACCATTCGCAGGCGTTGTAATCGCCGGTCACTGGGCAGGGGGAAACGTCGCCTCTCTGTAAAGTGGCCGCCATCTGGACAATCAGGCTCTCAATGTATTTGCTGATTGACCCCATCTGCGCTAGGCTGGCCACCGAGTCAAGCTTTGCGGGCTTACCGTCTTTGAGGACAACCGGGATAAAGACGCCCGCCGCCTCCTGTTCCATCCCGCAAATCACCTCCGGATCGTCCAGGATCAACCCGTTCATACGAAGCTTTTTGTCTGCTTCCTTTCTGAGCTTGTCCTCGGGCACATCGCGGCCGGCGTCCACCACCGGGCGGCTGGCCGGCATATAAAGGACTCCGGCGGGCACTACCTGGCCGTAGCGCTGCCCGCCATTTTCCTGTATGGCTGTCAAATACAAAAGCATCTGCATATTCAGTCCATACAGAAGATCGGACAGCCGAAATTCCTTGCCGCCCGTTTTATAGTCGATCACGCGGACGTAACTCCGGCCGTTTTTATGCATCACATCCACCCGGTCCACTTTGCCCTCTACCAAAACGCTGCCGCCGTCCGGCAACTGAAGGGCAAGGGGCGGCACGTCGCCTCCGGAACTGATTTGCAGCTCGTAATCTTCGGGCTGAAACGCGCTTTGGCTAAGCTCGCGCGCAATGTGGGCAATCAGCGCGTCAGCCGTTTCGGCAAGCCGTTGAAAGAGAAACCGAAACCGTGTGGATTTTTCTTCCCAGCCGCCCAGCTTTTCTTCCACATACCGCTCCAGCAGGGCGGCGATCTCCTGGCGGCGCTGTGCGGACTGCATTTGAGCAACGCCTGCCCCTGAATGCTTTTGCAGGATATTCTCCAATAGGTAATGCATGACGCTGCCGTATTCCAATGCGTCAAATTCGGCGGGTTTCCGTTCTTTGGCCCGTAGTCCGTAACGGCAAAAGTACTGAAACCGGCACAGGTAATATTTTTCTACCTGGGAAGCGGAAACCCGCATCGTCTTCCCAAACAGACGGCGGGCTTTTTCCGGCTGTTCAAAAACTGCCGGTCTGCCCTGCGCGGCCCGGTCCAAGGCCAGTAACTTTCCCTGGTATTGAGGCTGTTCGAAAAAATACCGCTTTAATGTGGCGCTCAGGCGAGAATCCCTTTGCCATTCGCGGGCCACCACCTCAAACGCGGGGCGGCGCGCCCATATAAGGCCGCGCGGGTCGGTGCTGTATTCGTCTTCCACAGCAATCTGCGGAAAAAGCCTGTGTAATTCCCGTACAATGACAGAAGGCGTTTTCGCTGTTCCGGAAGCGTCGGCGCCGTACCAGGATACAAACAGGCGTTCAGAGGGTGCGCACATCGCGGCATAAGCAAGGAAGCGCTCCTCTACTGCGATTCCTTCCAGGGAATCGTACATCGGTAGCCCCAATGAGATAAGCTGTCGGCGTTCCGCATCGCTGAAGACGCCGGCGGCGACCGGGG
>CAMMKL010000009.1 GCA_946497265.1 uncultured Clostridia bacterium
GGAGTTGCAAAGCTGTATTGTCTTCCTAAGACCGCTTGGCCTCCGACTTAGATGTCCGTTTTGCGCAATATAATCCTTACGTCCAGTCAGATTGTCCCCCAAAAGCAAATCGAACATCATAGAAGTTTTTTCCGCATCGGAAGGCATTACCTTGATCAGGCGGCGTGTGGCGGGGTTCATAGTGGTCAGATTCATCATATCGGGTTCGTTCTCGCCAAGCCCTTTGGAGCGTTGGATTTTATATTTGCTATTGCCGATCTGATCGATAAATTTCTGCTTTTCGGATTCGGTATAGGCAAAAAAGGTATTTTCCTTTGTGGTGATCTCATAGAGCGGGGATTCCGCAATAAACACCTTGCCCGCCTCGATAAGCGCCGGAGTCAGGCGGTAAAGCATTGTCAGCAACAGGGTGCGAATCTGGAAGCCATCCACGTCGGCATCGGTGCAGAGGATGACTTTTTTCCAGCGAAGGGAGTTGATATCGAAAGAGGCCAGCTCCTTATTGGCCTTGGTCTTTACCTGCACGCCGCAGCCGAGCACCTTGATAAGGTCGGTGATGATCTCACTTTTAAAAATCTTATCGTAATCGGCCTTCAGGCAGTTGAGGATCTTACCGCGGATTGGGATAATCGCCTGAAAATCCGGATCACGCGCCTGTTTGCAGGCGCCCAAAGCCGAATCGCCCTCCACAATAAACAGCTCACGTACATTTACATCCCGGGTGCGGCAATCCACAAATTTAGCCACCCGGCTGGTAATATCCATATTACTGGTAAGTTTTTTCTTCAAATTCAGCCGGGACTTTTCAGCGTCCTCCCGGCTTCGCTTGTTGACGAGCACCTGGTTGGCGATCTTCTCGGCTTCAATCGGATTCTCAATAAAATAGATTTCCAGGTTGTGACGCAGCATTTCTACCATAGCGTCCTGGATTCCTTTGTTGGTAATCGCTTTTTTCGTCTGGTTTTCATACGAAGTTACGCTCGAAAACGATGAGATGACGATTACCAGGCAATCCTCCACATCGTTGTAATTGATTTTGCTTTCGGATTTGTTATACTTTCCATTCTGTTTCAAGTAGGCGTCGATTTGATAGACAAAGGCGTTGCGCACAGCCTTCTGCGGCGCGCCGCCATGCTCCAGCCAACTGGAATTATGGTAATATTCCGCCATGTTTACCTTATTGGAAAAGGCGAAAGAAACATTTATCTTGGTTTTGTATTCAGGCTTGTCCTCCCGGTCGCGCACCCTGCGCTCCGCCTGCCAAAACTGAATAGAAGATAGAGCCTCTTCCCCAACTATATCCTTTACATAGTCCACAATACCGTCCTGATACAAAAACTCGGTGGTTTCAAAGCTTTTTCCCTGCTGCACCCGCAACAAAAAACGAACGCCCGCGTTGACAATCGCCTGGCGTTTGATCGTGTCTTTTAAATAATCCGCGGAAACGTCGATGTCCGTAAACACCTGAATATCGGGCTTCCACCGGATCTTGGTGCCGGTGTCTTTTTTGGAATAAGGCTCTTTTTGCAGCCCCCCTACGTTTTCTCCATGCTCAAAATGCAGGGAGTAACGCATTCCATCTCGGCGAATATCAACATCCATATATTCCGAAGCATACTGGGTCGAACAAAGCCCCAAGCCGTTCAGCCCAAGGGAATATTCATAGCTTTCCGCTTCGTTGTTATTGTATTTGCCGCCGGCATACATCTCGCAAAACACCAATTCCCAATTGTAGCGTTCTTCGTTCTGGTTATAATCTACAGGAATCCCGCGGCCATGATCTTCAATTTCTATGGAACGGTCTTCAAACAGGGTTACGGTTATCTCTTTACCATACCCTTCCCGCGCTTCGTCGATGGAATTGGACAGGATCTCAAAAACCGAATGCTGGCACCCCTCGATCCCATCCGATCCGAAAATAACAGCGGGGCGTTTGCGTACCCTGTCCGCACCTTTCAGGGATGAAATGCTGTCGTTCCCATAAGTTGTCGTTTTTTTCCGTGCCATGTCTTTCCTCCTATTTGGGGCTTGCTCTTACAACGTCAACTTATAATTTACCCCATATTGCAATAGTATGTCAAGTAAAACACGCCCGGATTCCATCAAAACAAACGAAAACTGCCTGCACGGAAGAAAACCCGTACAGGCAGAACCAGCTGTATAGCAAGCGTAAGAATTTTATTTGTCTTGTAATAATTTATTTAATTCTTCCAAAAAGGTATTGATATCTTTGAATTGCCGGTACACAGAGGCAAAACGCACATAGGCTACCTCGTCTACCCCTTTGAGCAGCTCCATGGCGTATTCGCCGATCTGGGTAGAGGTTACCTCCCGATCAAGTGAATTCTGCAGTCGCGCTTCAATTTCATCTACAATGCGCTCCAACGTACCCACCGAGATTGGCCGGTTGGCACAGGCGCGCAAAAGGCCGTTTGTCAATTTATTACGGTCAAATACTTCCCTGCTTTTATCTTTTTTGATGACGATAATTGGGACGGTTTCAATCACTTCATAGGTGGTAAACCGTTTGGAACAGTGTAAGCATTCCCTACGGCGGCGAATACGTTCCCCCTCGTCGGTTGGACGTGAATCAATTACTTTACTTTCTTCATAACCGCAATATGGACATTTCACATAACCACCCCATCTTTTTTCTTTCCATCTTTCAGGTATTCATCAAAAGGCACCCTATCCGGGTCCAATTCTTCATCCGGCCCTTTACTCCATTCTTTTTACACTCTAATATATTTTCTTCATTATAACATAGCGGGAATTTGTTATGCAATCTATTTTTTCTTTTATTCAGTCAAAAGAATCCGGCTTGCTCGATCGCCCGCCAGCTTCAATTCTTTCATACCTTTAAAATTATTCCGGTAAACTTCAATGACAAAATCCCCTTTGTAATGATATTCCTTTAACATGGTTCGTAAACGCATAAAATCCATGGTACCCTCTCCAGGAAGAAGGCAATCTTCCCCGGTACGATTATCGTTGAGATGGACATGCACCAGGCATTTCCCCATGGCAGCGCACATATCATAAGGATCAAAGCCGGCGCGCACCGCCTGTTTGACATCCAATACATAGTGCACCCGCCCGTGCAGGTAATCTGTCATACGACGGATAAAATCCGGGTTTTGGCTGCGGAACCGGTTGACGTTCTCCTGTGCCACACAGATCCCCTGCTTTCTTCCCTCATCTGCCAGTACAGCAAATCGTTCAAAATATTCTTCGTCGCTGACACCGCTTTTTTGAGGTGTGTGGCAGTCGCCGTGCAGTACCAAAATCTTTGCCCCCAAATAAGCGGCTGCTTCAAAATAACGTTTGTAAAATTCAATCCCATCCTCAAAGCGGCGCTGATACTTGGTAAACAAAAGAAACGACTCGAATCCCGAGGTATATGGATGGATCGATTTGACTTCGCTTCCACTTTCCTGCAAAATATTTTTCAGCTCTTTGAGCAAAGGCTGGCAACGTTCCGACTCACTGTTTAAAAAGATTTCAAATAGCCGGAACCCCTGATCAATCAATTCTTTCAGAGCTTGTTCGGTATACATAGGATACAGGCAAGCAGTTGATATTCCAAGACGCATTCGTCATTCTTCCTTTTGATTTTTTAGTTATCATACCACATTTTTCGGAAAAGAGAAAGGGAATCTTTGAAAATGCCCCGGAATCAGCATCCGAGATGAAAAACAGTTTTTAAAAAAGGCTTCCAAAAGCAAAAAGGCCATCCAACCGGATGGCCTTTCATTTTTAGTACAGTTAAGCCCTTGCTTTTTTGGCCGCCTTTGCTTTGCTGTGGTGACGCTTCCACATCACCCACAAAGGGCCTACCAAGCAGGTAGAGGTATAGCAGCCGGAAACAATACCGACCATCATGGGCAGTGCGAACGCCGTCACCGAATCCAGGTTAAATACCAGGGAAATGACAAATACACAAGCAACCGCCATAAACGTACACAGGGAAGTGTTGATGGTACGGCCAAGGTTCTGGTTGATGCTTGCGTTGACAACATCCCCCAAATCGGTCTTGGGAGACATGCCTTTGCGCATTTCACGGATACGGTCATAAATAATGATGGTATCGTTCAACGAATAGCCCAGGATTGTCAAAGCTACCGCTATGAAATTATCGTCAATCGGCAAACGGAAGATGACAAAAGTAAAATATACGTTTGTGACATCGATCAAAAGGGCGACCAGCGCCATAATGCCGGCCGACCATCCCATTTTCTTGAAACGGAACGCAACATAAATTACCATCAGGATTGAGGCCAATGCGACCGCCACCAGGCACTTAAGAAGGAAATCCCGGCCCATTGTGGCGTCTACCGAATCAGATTCCCCCTGCTGAATGTTATTATCCGGAAAATTTTCCTGTAAAGCGTCGGTCATCGCCTTGTGTTGCTCCAAGGAAAGAGCGTTGTTTCCCGAAAAAGAGAGGGACACCGTGCTCACCTTTGCATCCGTACCGGCAATTTCCACATCCTGATTCACCTGCACGGAAGTAATCTGGGCGCCCGTGCTTTCTTCGGCTACATTTTGGACGCTTTCCGCGTCGATCGTGCCTTCGTAAGAATAGCTGGCAATAGCGCCACCGGTAAATTTAATATCCAACTGGGTTCCAAAAATAACGTTAAAGATTAAACCAATCAGTATAATGGCTAGCGTGATGGCGAAAAAGGTCTTTCTACGGCCTACAAAATCAAACTTCGTTTGTCTCATTTTCTCGCACCTCCGTATAACCATTTACTGCGCAAAAATTTAAAATTGGAAATTGACTTGGTCATCAGGCGCGATGCGGTAACACCCATAATGAAGTTGGCAAAGGTACCAATGAGCAGGGTATAACCGAAGGAATAAATAACGCCGGTGGTAGAAGGTCCAAAAATCATAGAAAGAATGTTGGACGGACCAAATACGAGCATCAAAATAACCGCAACAATAATAACGGTCACGTTACCGTCAAAAATTGCCCAGAAGCTGTTTTTGCAGCCCTTATCAATCGCACCGTCCAGTGTTTTACCCGCACGGACTTCCTCTTTGATACGTTCCGCAGTAATGATATTGGCGTCCACACCCATACCAATGGAAAGGATGATACCTGCAATACCCGGCAAGGTCATGGTAAAGCTGGGGAATACCGGGAAGAATCCCGAAACCGCCGCAAAAGACAACGCGACCTGGCCCAGCAGGGCGATACACGCCACAAACCCGGGCAAGCGGTACACCAAAAGCATAAACAGGCATACCAAAATCAATGCAATCACTCCCGCAATCGCCATGGCGGCCAAAGCGGATTCGCCCAAAGTCGGGTTAATGGTGCCGAAGGAATCGGTCTGTAATTGGAAAGGCAGGGCGCCGGCGTTGATTTTTTCCGCCAAGGCGGTCGCAGATTGGGCGGTAAAGTTGCCGGAAATCACAGCTCTGCCATCATTGATTTGCTCGTTTACCGTTGGGTAAGAGATCATCACATCATCCATCCAGATGGAGATTGTCTGGCCCTTTAACCGGCCGGTAGCCTCCGCGAACTTGGAAGTGCCTTCGGGAGTCAGCTCCAAATCCACCACATATTCCATCTGTCCGTTACCGTCCTGGTCAATCATCCCAGCCGAAGCGCTTTGGATGTCTTTTCCTTCCAAGACGATATTTTCCGCCGTCTCGCCCGTTGGGGTCTTATAGACAATCTCCCCATCCGTCCCGACGTCGGTGCTTTCATATTCCTTTCCTTCACGGAAGGTTAATTCCGCAGTAGCGGAAAGCTCCTCAATCGCGGTTTCCGGGTCGAACTCCGTTTCATCTACCCTCCAGGGGAAGCGGACGATAATGCGGTCGCTGTTATAATCCGCATAGAGCTCGTAATCGGTGATATTATTGTTCACCATACGGGTCTCAATGATTGCTTTTGCCGAATTCATCTGGTCATCGGTCGCGTCAACGCCGTTGGCCGGACTGTAAGTGGCTTCCACGCCGCCCCTGATATCAATTCCCCATCTTATGTCGTTGACACCCTTGATATAGGTAATCGGGATGTCGCCATTTTGTCCATGTATACCTGCTACCGAGGCATATGTAACAAATAAGATAAGGAGGGCAACGATGAAAAATACGGGTTTTTTGATACGTTTCATTCGTACATCCTCCAATGCGATTTGGTCGTCCGCAGGGCTTGGGCAAAAAATTAACCTTGCTGTTCTGCACAAGCGCAGACGTAACAAGGTTAATTATATTGTCTTCAACCACAAAAGTCAATGGATTTCCACACTTTAAGGGTCGAATTTTTGAAATAATTGCCGATTTCAGATATCATTGCTCTGATAAGAGCTTTTCCACCGCCGCCAACTCCACACAAATACAGAACAGCTTCATTGCGGTTTCCAACTCGCTTACAGGCGGAAACGTCGGCGCCAGACGGATGTTGCTGTCATTTGGGTCTTTTCCATACGGATAGGTAGCACCCGCGGGTGTCAGCACAACGCCCGCTTCTTTGCAAAGGGATACTACCCTTTCGGCACATCCGCTGAGTACGTTTACGCTTACAAAATACCCCCCGTTGGGATGGGTCCAAGAGGCGATCCCCTTACCAAGCAGGCTTTTTTCCAGGTTGCTGAGCACGGCCTCAAATTTGGGGCGCAAAATCTCAGCGTGGCGCTTCATGTGCTCCATCAAGCCCTGATAATCCTTAAAGTAGCGGGCATGCCGGAGCTGGTTAAGCTTATCATAGCCAATGGTCTGGAACGAATAGCGCTTCTTAAGCACATTCATATTGGCAGGCGACGCCGCCATAGCAGCTACGCCTGCACCGGGAAAGGAAATTTTGGATGTAGAACAGAAAAATACCGGCATATCTTCCGTACCGTTTTTCCTGCATTCTTCCAGTAAGTTGAGAAGCTTATCGGGCCGGTCGTTCAGGTCATGGATGCAATAGGCGTTGTCCCACATAATGCGGAAATCCTTAGCGGCGGGTTGTAAGGCCGCCATCCGGCGTACCACTTCATCCGAATAGGTGATTCCCAGAGGATTGGAATATTTGGGGACGCACCAGATCCCCTTGATCTGTTCGTCGGAGGCCACCAACTGCTCCACTTCCTCCATATCAGGGCCGTTGGCGTCGGTGGGCACCGGGATCATCTCAATCCCAAAATATTCGGTCACACCAAAATGGCGGTCGTAGCCGGGAACCGGGCAAAGGAATTTTACCGCCCCTTGCCGGCTCCAGGGTTTGCAGCCGGACACTCCTTTTTCCATAAAGCAGGCGATGGTGTCAAACATCATATTTAAGCTGGAATTGCCGCCTACAAATACCCAGTCGGCAGGCACTTCAAGAATTTCCCCAAACATTTTTTTCAGTTCTGGGATGCCGTCGAGCAACCCGTAATTTCGGCAGTCAATCCCGCTTTCCGATTTAAAATCGGAATTGCTGTTGAGTACATCCAGCATAGGGCGGCTTAAGTCCGCCTGATCAAAACCCGGCTTGCCGCGGGACATATCCAGTTTCAGATTCTGCGCTTGAAAAGCGTCGTATTCCTTTTGCAGTCCCAGGCGCAGCTTTTCCAATTCTTCTCGAGACAAAGATAAGTAATCCAGCATGAGAATCCCCCTAGATTTTATTGCATTTTTCTCTCAAAACTAACCATATTCTAATCGATTCCACTTACAAATGCAAGTCTTATTTGTAATTCTTGCATTTTATGGTGTTTCAACCCGCAATAGCAAGGTTTTTCTTGTGGAACTTGTCAGATACGTTCCTGCAAAAAGAAAGCAGAGAGCCGTTTTCCCTCTGCTTTACTATATGCAAGATTAAAATTCCCGTGTTTTGGCTCCAATATTCCCGCTTCCTTTTTCCCCTTAAAACTCTGCGCTTCCCGTAGTCCTGGGGAATGGAAGAACATCGCGGATGTTTTGAATACCGGTCAAATACATAATAAGGCGTTCAAATCCAAGGCCAAACCCCGCGTGTTTGTTGCCGCCGTAACGGCGCAGATCCAGATACCACCAATAGTCCTCTTCCTGCATCCCCATTTCCTGAATGCGGGAAATCAGGACATCGAGCCGCTCCTCACGCTGGCTTCCCCCTATAATTTCCCCAATTCCCGGCACCAGCATATCCATAGCGGCAACGGTTTTTCCATCGTCGTTCAGCCGCATATAAAACGCTTTAATCTCTTTTGGATAATCGGTAACAAAAACAGGTTTTTGGAAGACAACTTCCGTCAGGTAGCGTTCATGCTCGGTTTGCAAGTCGGAACCCCATTCCACCTTATATTCAAACCGGTCGTTGTTCTTTTGGAGGATCTCTACCGCTTCGGTATAGGTAATATGGGCAAACTCCGCCTCTACGAGCTTGTTTAGGCGCTCAATAAGGCCCTTATCGTAAAAACTGTTGAAAAACTGCATGTCAGCCGGGCAGGTGTCCAACACATAGCGGATTACCGACTGAATCATATCCCGTGCCAGCTCCATATCATCCTGCAGGTCGGCAAAGGCAATTTCCGGCTCGATCATCCAAAATTCGGCGGCGTGGCGCTGGGTATAGGATTTTTCTGCGCGGAAAGTTGGGCCAAACGTATAGACCTTTCCAAACGCCATGGCCATACATTCGGCTTCGAGCTGCCCGGATACCGTCAGGGAGGTATGCTTTCCAAAGAAATCCTGCGCAAAATCCACTTTGCCGTCTTCAGTCTTGGGAAGCTCGTTTAGATTAAAGCTGGTGGCGGTAAACATCTCGCCCGCGCCCTCGCAATCGCTCCCCGTAAGGATCGGGGTGTGGGCATAGACAAAGCCGTTTTCCTGAAAAAATTTATGGATAGCATACGCCGCAGCCGAACGCACACGGAAAACCGCGCTGAAGGTGTTGGTTCGTGGGCGCAGGTGTGCGATCGTACGCAGATATTCCAAAGAATGGCGTTTCTTCTGCAAGGGATACTCCGGGGAAGAAGTCCCTTCCACCGAAACCTCGTCCGCGTGGATCTCGAAGGGCTGCTTGGCCTCCGGGGTTTCCAGCAAAGTACCGGTCACTTTCACGGCGGCGCCTACATTTAATTTAGCGATTTCCTTAAAGTTTTCCAGTTTATCCGCCTCAAAAACGACTTGCACGCCTTTAAAGCAACTGCCGTCGTTGAGTTCCATAAAGCCAAGGGCTTTGGAGTCGCGAATGGTTCTAACCCAACCGCAGACAGTCACGGTCTGGCCGCTAAACTGCTCGGTCTGGGAATACAGCGCTACAATTTCTGTTCTTTTCATTCATAAGTCTCCCTTATTGCAAACTTAAATTCAGACGCATATGTTTGAGCATCTTGTTTCATAATAACCCGGCGAACGCCAAAACGTACGGGGCGGCAACATTGTTTACTAAACAAACCCGTGGCCGCTTTATGAACGCCGCCTTCTCTTGCAAAGCATAGATTCCCTCTATTATTTGCTTATTTTATAACATTCTGCTTAGTCGTGCAAGAGTTATTCCCTGAAAACTTCCAAACTTACCCTTTTTTTGAAGATTTTTAATTTTTTTTTGAAATCCTCTTGATTTTCCCAAAAACATCCGATATAATAGACAAGCGCTTTAGAAATAGGATCTCAAAGCGTTTTTGACAATACGGAGAGTTGTCCGAGTGGTCGAAGGAGCATGACTGGAAATCATGTGTACGTATTTCGCGTACCTAGGGTTCAAATCCCTAACTCTCCGCCAGGTAAAAAACCGCACAAAACCGCTGTTTTATCGGCTGGTTTGTGCGGTTTTTTTATTATATTATAATGTATAGGCATAGATGTAAATATTACTTGCTTAACGCCTGCGCGTTCCATTCACTTTTGGGGTAGCATAGTCCCTACCTGTAAATTTTTACTTACTGTTTACTTATCGGTTTCATACATTCAATCAATCCAATTATTCAAAATTTTCCTTTCATTTGGCTTATTGGGCTTTGATTTCTAACGGATGATAGCCGCTATCACAATCGGTCTTTACACTCCGTTTCGACATCATGAAGAATAAAGTCCCATTCTATGCCCTTTTGCATACAATAAAATGGTGATGATTATGAACCCTTGTGAACTTACGGCAACCATTACCGCGCTTGCGAATGCCATTGCTTCCAAGCTGTCCGACAACGAATTGGCTCTGGTGGCTGTCGCAACGTCCCAACTTGGGGATACGCTGGCTACCATCTCGGTACAAAGGGAGCTCAACAGCCGTAGCCTTCCCAATTGTCAGCAATCATAAGGAATCGTTCTTTGATCTCCATTTCGCACGCCATCAGAGGCCGCCCTAAAAGCCGTCCCCTCAAGGGCGGCTTTTTTGTCGCGCTGCGCTCAGGAACCGTTTTATCGATAGAATATGCTTTTCGATCCCTTGCATTTCTTTTTCCAACCTCTTGAGATCTCCGGAACCGTGTTGATACCATAAATTAAGCCCTGCAGAAGAACGAAACAATTGATATATATGCAGAGAAAGCTCGTCTCGCTTCATATTATCTTCCTCGCATAAACTTAATAAGTTAAATAACATTATAAAATTTATGTGAATTGTATGCAAGTGATGAAATAGTTTATAATAAAATAAATAAAGCAAGGAGGTTCTTTCTTGAGCGATTTAAAATACCGGGAACGTATTTCGTCCTCCATAGACAAGGGCCTATACAAAGCCATCTACAATTATTCCATAGATACCCGCATCCCGCTTTCCCGCCTTCTGGACGAGGCGATTGAAGATTTTTTAAAGAAAAAACAACTGCCTTATCAAATAAGCGCTCCCTATCAAAAAGAGAAAAAATAATTAGGTTCTCGCTGTGTAAACCTGTAACTGAATTTGGCAGAATCCCCCGCTCAAATACGGATCACCGATGGCTATACTAATACCGGGGTGATAGGAATGCCATATGAAAGCGCAAATTTTATCGTGGAAAGCATCCATGGTAAAAAAGATATCAAAGAGATAAAGAAAAAGCTGGACACCCTGCACGGGGTTTCCTCCGTGAGTATCAGCCCCGAACACAACCTGGTTTCGGTTGATTATGACAGCTCGGGCGTCTCTTATGATAAGATCGAGAACTTTTTGAACCGGATGGGGTACGAAATTGCGGCTGACGCCAGCCAGATTACCACCCGATAAGAAAAAATATCAACTCCGGCCGCCTTTTCCGTTGAAAAGGCGGCCTCTTGTTTGCTGATAAAAAGGGCCGCATCCCATGCTTTGGGAAACAGCCCTTTTCATATTCTTTGTTTTACTACGCGATAATCTCACCATCTACCGTTCCGGGCAGGCCGGCGGCGTTGGATTCGTCGGTATCGATATGCATCGCAGGGGCAAAATCTTCCCGCACGCGCACTACCACATCGCCAAATATCAACTCGCGGCCGGTACCGGTCATTTTTACCGAGACAATTTGTTTGTCAACCAAACCATATTCCTTGGCGGATTCCGGGGTCATATGGATATGCCGCTTTGCAGCAATAACGCCACAGGGGATCTCCACTTCGCCTTTCGGCCCTATAAGCTTGCAGCCTGGGGTCCCTGCAATATCGCCGGATTCCCGAATCGGCGGGGCCACTCCGATTTTCCTGGCATCGGTCAAAGCGAGCTCTACCTGCGTAGCGGAACGGGTCGGTCCCAGAATCGATACATTGGGCAGCTCCCCTTTCGGACCCACAACCGTAACCCTTTCAAAACAGGCGAACTGGCCCGGCTGGGAAAGGTCTTTCTTGTTGGTCAATTGGGCCTCCGGCCCAAACAGGGTGGCCAGATCTTCTTTGGAAAGATGTACATGACGCGCGGAAGTTTCTACCATTATTTTCAACTTCAACAGCTCCTAACGGATAATGTATTGCCATTTCATTGTACGCCTTGCCGCTAAAAATTTCAACTGAATCCCATAAATAATTCAAAAAATCCGTTTCCCTCACTCATAGGCCGTTTTCGTAAAAGAAAGAGGAACCTATATACCAGAAAAAACAAATGCATCCGAACGATTTTGAATATGGCATATGTGTCCGGCAGATAACCTTTTCAGCAGCTTTTTCTTCATAGATTTGTATGCTATAATAAAAATATCAATTTACCTAATTTTAAGGATGCTGAAACTTAACCACAGGAGGAATTCATTCATGTTTGATAATTGGGAAGGTTTGGAACACGCATGTATGCAGTGCCGCACTTGCTCGCTATGCAATACCAGGCACCATGTTGTTTTCGGCGTGGGAAACCGCAACGCTGAAGTCCTATTTATCGGCGAAGGTCCCGGAGAAAACGAAGATCTCCAGGGAGAACCCTTTGTCGGCCGTGGGGGCCAACTACTGGACAAAATGCTTAACGCCATCGATTTGGATCGTAACCGGAACATTTATATTGCCAATATTGTAAAGTGCCGCCCACCACAGAACCGCGACCCCTTTCAGGAAGAGCAGGAGGCCTGCATCCCCTGGTTACGTAATCAGGTTTCTTTGATGAAGCCGAAAATCATTGTCTGCTTGGGCAGGATCGCGGGAATGCGGCTTATTAAGCCAGATCTAAAAATCACCAAAGAGCACGGCGTCTTTTTTGATAGGAACGGCATTGTGATGATGGCCACCCTTCACCCCGCCGCACTGCTGCGTAATCCTGGGCAAAAGCCCGGTGCGTTCGATGATTTTTTGAAACTGCGGGACAAAATAGAGGAAATATGCGACCATACTTATTGATTTTTTCCTCATTAGAACCCCCTACGGAAGACAGTGTGTTCCATAGGGGGTTCACGTTTAGGTGGGAATAAAAAGGGCTATATGGCATCCTATCCCTTTTGCCGGCTACTTCTTTTCCTTTTGTTTTCCGGTTATCCGTTCAATGGTGATCTTGCAGATGGCCGTGCGGGAAAGGCTTCTGGCAATTTCCCGGACAAATTGCCCTATATTGGACGCCGCATGTTTTTCGCAAAGCTTACGCAGGGCCATGATTTTTTCTTCCTCGTTGTCCACCAGCTCCGCGCGGCCGAAAATAACGCAGGATTGGTATGCAGTGGTAAAATGTTCGGGTATATCCTCCACCCCGTCGGCACAGCACAGGCAAACCTGGGGATTTTTGTGTATATTCCTAATCTTATGCCCCTTAGGCGCACAGTGAAAATAAACCGCACCGGCACAATACACCGGTGTCACCGGAATGCAATAGGGCGATCCATCTTCGTTAACGGTAGCGAACACCGCATAAGGACAGCTTTCCAACACGTTCAAGGCAAACCCTTCCCCGCGTTCCCGATCTTTTCTCCTCATGGGATGATCCAAGTTTCTTCCTCCTCTATTTTTGAACTCCCGCTTGGGCGATCAACGCCAGTTTCTGTTTGCGGCTCATCTGTTTGATGGCGTATTCCCGGCGAAGGCCGTCCGACCGATCGGAACACCTTTCCCGATATACAAGAGTGACCGGTCGGCGGGACCTAGTGTATTTGGCTCCCCGGCCTTCATTATGATCACGAAGGCGTCGGACCAGGTCATTGGTCCATCCCGTGTAAAGGCTTCCGTCCGCACAACGCAGGATATATACATAACTTTTCCGACAGAAAGGATGCAAAGCAGCGTCACCCTTTTCGTTCTTTTCTTGCAACAGCAGACTTCGTTTTCAAACATATTGGTATATTTTCGATTACGCGCTGCGATTCCTCATCCGGCTTTTGCCTCGAAGGTAGGTAGCCGGCAGACATTTCCTGCCAGCCGCTTCGCTACTTAGGGGCAATTACATTTTTTGCAATTTTTCCAGGCAAAGCCGGCTGTAGCGTTTCGTACGTGGGGTTGCCTGCAACCATTTTTCCTCTGATTCCGCCCCGCCGGCCACAAAACATTGGCGCGCTTTGGAAAAATCGCCGCGCTTCAGGGCAATGCAGCCTTCGTAATAGTACACATCGGAAAGCGGCGTATGCATCGATTCCCCATAATTGAGTTTTTTCGGATACTGCCTTACACGTGTCAGCCATTCTTCCGCTTTCTGGTAATTCCCCTGTTCCATTTGATCTTCCACAATCCGGAGGATTGTCTCCCGGTAAAGGGAACCGCTGATTTCTCCGCCTTCCCAGTTTTCAAACTCTTCCGACTCCATCATGCACAACGCTTCATCGGTACGGCCGCTTTCCAGCAGAAGGGCAAGCATCGACGGCAGTACCAGCGGACGGTTGGGCGTTGCCTCCATCCAGCGGTAAAGCTGCTCCTTTTGCCTGGGGGAACCGCTTCTCTGATAAATCCGGTGCAAATACAGAAGCGTCGAGGCGTTTCCTACCCCGTTCTTTTGCACATCTTCAAAGAAATAACATTCGGCTGCGTCATAATCACCGGCGGCAAAAGCCATCATCCCTAAATTTCGCAAGAGGGCGGTATAGCGCAGCCCCTTTCGATAGGCCTGTTCAAACAGTGTCTTGGCATTGTCCTGCATGGCACAGTGATAGGCGTAATTGCCCAGCAGATAATCCGACCGACCGGTTTCATCCACCGTTTGCAGCTTGTATAGAAGCTGGACAAGGGGTTCTTCATTCAGGAAAGCGTAATCCAATGAAGCGTTCAGGGCATCCTGAGAGTCTTCCAAGGTAATTTCCGCTTCCGGCTTTGTCAAAAGCCTTGCCAACCGAATCTTCATAGAATCCGACCGGGCGAGCGCAAGCAGGGCTGCGGCATCCTCCTGCTGCCCCAATTCAATGTATTCCAATGCAAGGCGCAAAAGGATATTTTCGTCCGACGGCAGGCTTGCCAACAGGGATGCCTTTTTATCCGCGCCTGGATTGGAAAGATAGCATTCGGCCAAAATCCTAAGATCCGGCTGCGCAATGAGGCCGCGCAATTCATGCGCCTGAATCTTCCCTCCGCTCTTACGCAGGGCAATGCTTTTTAAAAACACCTCATAATTGGAACACAGACTAACCTCTTCCAGCAGGTTAAGCGCATCCTTGTAATGACTTAGCTTGAGATCCAGTTTGACCGCTTCCAGAACAGAGGCGTCAAAACAATCTTCCCCCTGAGGTATATCCAGAAACAGACGGCGCGCCTGGGCAAGCCTGCCCTGCTGGCGAAATACATGCGCCAGGGCAAACCTCGCCCGGTTATCGCGGTTATGGTAATTAAGCGCTTTGACAAAATAGGCTTCCGCCTCGCTTAAGCGCAGGGTTTTGGAACAGAGATTTCCTAAACGATACAGGGTTTGGGTGCAATCGGGGTGCTCCTTTAAATTTTGCCGGTACAATGCCAGCGCCTCGCCTGTTTTGCCAAGGGATTCCTGCCGGATCCCCTGCTGAAGCAGGCTTTTCTGTTCGTCGTCGTTGCGAATGATTCTGGAATCTTCCAATAGGGTGTGATCCGGGTATTCCTCGGAACACTCATCGCGGCGACCCATGGTAAGGATAAGCCGGCCGCCGCTTACAATCTCCAATTGCAGCTTGGTTATATCGTAGGAATCCACCGTCAGTTTAAACTCCATCGGGCGGTCCGGCATGAGATCCGTTGGGATTACCTGCTCTACTTTTCCCAATTTGACGGTTATCCGGCAATCCTTTAGCGGCTCAAATGCCATCAGCTTCAGGAAGAGCTCTCCTTCCTGTATGTCGTAATTGACTGCAACCTCTTTTTCCGCATATCGGAACCCTTGTGTTTCAAAGACAGGGCACCAATATTCCTTCCAGTTCATACGCTGATGCGGTTTCATGAAGTGGAAAACCGCCTGCGTTTCAAAGGGGCCGCTCTGTATTTCAATATATTGGCTGCCGTCATCGGTCAGCGCGGCGTTCCAAGCGTCGGCATAAGGGCTGTTTCCCCAAATGAAAAATTTAGCCCCCTTCACCCGTTTGCGGTCTGCATAATGGATCACACCGTAATCATCCTGATGATTATAAACCCCAAAGAAGTTTTCTTTCAATAATTTCCCAAACGTTTCAAATGGGATCGTAATCTCCCTGGCGTTCTGGCAATTAAAGCCTTTGTATTCCGGCCATTTGAGGTAATGGTCCGTCAGGTAATTGATGCACCAATCAAACGGATAGATCAACTCTAAGCTTTTGTTGTATTTGACGGCCGCATTGGTCCAAAAGTAAAACCGGTTTTCATAGGAGGTGGGATTATAAAGGGTTACCTTCTGCTCAATCCGTGCGGTACCCGGCCGTAACAGCAGCTCCACCTGCCATTGCATCCCGGTGATCAACTCCGTACTTCCCAGTCGCACCGAAGCGCTGCCGTCTTCGTATTCATACAGTTGGGCGCTTACCTCGTCCGAAGTGGTGGGCGAATGGCTGATGGGGAAATTATACTCCACCCCGCCGGAAAACCAAGCCCCTCGCGTACCGATCAAACGGGGACGGATAACAGTATTCTTATAAAATATCTCTTTGCCGCTGCGAAGGTCCTGGGCACTGTAAAGCCGCCCGCCCAGCTCCGGCAATATCAGCAGACGGATGTATTCGTTTTCTAAAAGGACCGCGCGATAGGTTATCTCCTCGCATTCCTTGGCAAAATGGTTCTGCATAGGATAGGGATACGAAAGCATTTTTCCATCAAACGTAGGGTTTTTATCGTTTTCTTCTAATGGATAAGAGGGGATGGTCAACTGTTTCCACATAACTTTTGCACGTTCCATAAGAATCCTCTTTCTCCCTTTTCAAGGGAATTCTAAATTTCGGCTACATTATACCTCATCGTTTTTCAGAACACAATAGGATTTCTACACTTTTCCCAATACTATTTTGGTGTCTTTCCCATTTTTTACAATATATTTTGCCATCATCCGCAAATTGATTTAGCCGTTGTAAATCTATCTACAGCCTCTTTTGCTGCTAACCGGTTGGTCCGACAATGCCCGTCGTATGGGGCCGATTTTTTCCTATGTTCTGCTCCTTTATTCACATTTTATTTCAAACTGTTTTGCAAGTCTAACACATTCCCTTCAATCTTTGCACACATTTTTCCAATATACTAAAGTCATCCAAGGAGGAAAATAATGCTCCTGTACTCACTGGCGGTACGGCAGAGGCCGAAAAGCCAGACCAACAACAACTCCCGTTTTGGGGTTTTTATATACTTTCACTTTTTTCTCTTCTCCTTTCTTTTCTTTTGAAAAAGCCGCCTGTTATAAGGCGGCTTTTTCAATTTCCAAAAAAATCGGATTCCGAGAATTACGGAATCCGACGTTTTTTATTTAATCATTGACGTAGAGCTGCATCGGATAAGAAAGATAATGCAGTTCCTGAAGCTTTTCCACCGTAATATAACCCGCCGGCGCATTTAAGATGGTGGGGATTCGGTTCACCACCGTGGCGCAGGTGTGTTCTACGGTAGCAGGTTTCTTTACATAAAAAGTGGTATCCGGTTCCCCGATGATCTTCCAGTCGCACATATCCCCGTCGTTCGGCCCATACACTTTGCCGATGCATTGGGTTTCAATCACCGGGCCCTGGAATGTTTCTGTGGTGACAACCGCGCTCATTCCTATGCAATTCCCTTTGGGGATCGTCTGGCCCAGAGTGGAAGAATACAAATCCGCATTGTAAAAATAAGGCACACACTTCTGCGATTGGGATTTGATCGTCCAACCCATTTTGGAGCACAGCGCTTCGTTGGAATTCCAAACATAAGCCGGCTCTAATGTCTCCGGATGGGCGATCTGGGCTTCAAATTCTTCCGGGGTCAGCCCTGCGCCGTGCGCCTTGGCCAAGGCAAGGCCGTAATCCTCCACATTATAGCTGACCGCGCCTTCAATGCGTTCGATCCGATGGACACCGCCCGCCACACAGCCAATCATATTGACCCAAAAGATATCCTGCATACCGGTTCCCACAATGGTACAGCCGGTCTGTTTCGCCAGAAGATCCAGCTTATTGGTTAGGGCTGCTGAGGTCGTCCAAGGATAAATCGCTTCTTCACAAGTAGTTACCACATGGATCCCGCGCCGGGCACACTTTTCAAAATGTGGGTATACATCGTCCATAAAGCTAAACAGTGTCAGGATGGCGATGTGCGCGTCGCATTCGTCTAATACAGCGTCAGCGTCGCTGCGGATGGGAACGCCTAGCTTTACTCCCAGTTCCGCCCAATCTCCGACATCCATCCCCACCACATCGGGGTTTACGTCAATTGCTCCAACGATTTCCGCCCCTTTTTCATACAAATAGCGTAAAGTGTATTTTGACATCTTTCCGCAGCCATACTGAACGACCCGTATTTTTTCTTGATACATGCCTATTACCTCTTTTCTTCCTATTTTTTGTGCGTCCGCAGAACGCCGGCGTTTGCGGTCGATAAAAACCCAGAAATGTAGTTCGCTGAACGCTCTTTACAATCAAACCGCTTTGCACCGGTAGCCCGCTGTTCTTAGCATATTCTTTTTTGGCTTCGAAATCCGTCATATTACGAATCCTATGGGCAAATTCCCATTTTTTTGTTATTCTTTCTTGATGTGTATGTATCGAACCTATCTGATTGTTTGCTGTCCAATGCATATACTTATAT
>CAMMKL010000010.1 GCA_946497265.1 uncultured Clostridia bacterium
TGCTCGGCCTGCTTGCTTTGGCCCGCAACCTCCTCGGAATTGGTGATATAAATCGCTTTGCCGGGAACGCCGGCTACAAACGCCGGGTCTCCTACCAAGGTTCCGTCGTTTCCCCTACCGGTTACATCGGTTGCCGTCGCGTCGTCGAAGGTAACCTTCATAACAGGTTCGGGAAGCTCCGCCGCCGATACCGTTGGGATGCTCAACGGCAAAGACGTCATGAGAACGCCGGCCGAAAGTATTCCAGCCAGAATTTTTTTGAATTTCATCTTTTCTTCCTTCTTTCCTTTTCCTTACGTTAGGTTATGCATTTTGGGGATTTGTTTTTACCTCCTTTTGTTTTCACCCCCTGTAAACACTACATAATACAACAAATCTCAGATGTACCATTTTACCCTAATAAAAGATATATTGGGAAATTTTTCAATAGTTTTAACAGTTTAATTATATTTTATATAAATTTTGTCTCTATTTATATAAATAATTCCCTCGATTATAAATAACACCCCCCAAAAATCCACTGTTAAACTCCTCTTTACACAACCAAAAACCACAATTTATACTGTATATACATACTTTACAACAACTTTTCTTCTGATTCCACACAAATCGGTTCAAATTAGATATACGTCTTATCAACGCTATTCTCAAGGAGAAAATGATGCTTACGCACCTGTAAAAGCCCTTCTTTCTGCATCTTGCTTAACTCATTGGACAGGGCGCTGCGGTCAACGTTCAAATAATCTGCCAGTTGCTGCCGGTTGAATGGAATGGTAAATTCATGGTTGTTTTGGCGCGCTGCTTGAAAAGACAAATAGGAAAGTAGTCTTCCACGGATGGATTTGCATGAGGTATGAAAGATACGGCGCGATAAAACCAGATTTTTTTGCGCCGAGATATCCAGAAGATTTCGAATCAACTTGGTGTGATGGGTACAGGAATTGGGACAGGTTTGCAGCAATCGCCCTATGTGCAAAAACAAAATCTCCGCTGCTTCCACCGTTACTACGCTGACCATTAAGGGTTCCCCGGGAATGCAGGCGTACGTTTCTGCAAACACCTGCCCTGGCCCTAAATGATCCAGGATACTTTTATTCCCCCAAAAATCATTGTTTTCCACTTGAATACTCCCCGCCAATACCATCCCCATAGATTGTACTACATCACCGGCGCAGTAAATAACCTCCCCTTTTGCAAACCTCCTTTGCTCTGTTCCCAAGCATTTCAGCATCGTATGGATCTCTTCTAAAGTAACGCCTCGGAACAATGCGGAATCTTTTAAGATTTGATAATTCATGTAAACATCTCCCTTTTTCGCTTTCTATGTTGTTATAACAACATACAGGCAGCCGTTACTTTATTATACTATGATTACAAAAACAATTAGCCCATAGAGGAGGAAACCAAATGTTTCGAAGGATCATTCAAATTGACGAATCAAAATGCAACGGTTGCGGCTTATGCGCACAGGCGTGTCATGAAGGAGCGATTGGTATGGTGGACGGAAAAGCCAAACTTCTTCGGGAAGATTATTGTGACGGCCTGGGCGACTGCTTACCTGCATGCCCTGCCGGGGCCATCACCTTTGTTGAAAAAGAGGCCCCCGCTTATAATGAAAACGCTGTTAGAGAGCGCCGAAAAAAGCAGGGGGCCTCAGAGACAGGCTGCCCGGGAAGTAAAATCCGTTCGATCGGTCGGAAAGGTTTGACTGCCCACGCTGCGCCGGATATCCCGTCTCAGCTCCGTCAATGGCCGGTACAGATAAAACTTGCCCCGGCAAACGCCCCTTATTTTAGCGGCGCGCACCTGCTGGTCGCCGCCGACTGTACCGCCTATGCTTATGGCAGCTTTCATCAGGAATTCATGCGAGGCAAGGTGACACTGATCGGCTGTCCAAAATTGGATATGGTGGATTACACAGAAAAATTAACGCATATTGTAAGCCAAAACGATATCAAAAGCCTGACGGTAATCCGCATGGAGGTACCCTGCTGCGGCGGTATGGAATCCGCCTGCATTTCCGCACTGAAAAATAGCGGGAAATCCATCCCATGGCAGGTCGTTACCATTGCGATTGACGGACGGATTCTGGATGGGAGCGGATGGTAACTCTCCCCCTTTTGCATCCTTAGCGCTCCTGTCCCAACACACCAAACCCATTGGAAAAGCCAAAGAAAACACACGACCACAGACCCAAATAAAAAAGCATCTGAAAAGGAGATTACTATGCCTTATATAAAACACCTAGATCACGAATCGGTTTTGTCTTTGGGCGAACAGGTGACGATTCAGCCGGGGCAAATCGTCAGCAAAACGTTGGCACAAAACCGCGCAGTCAGCATAACGCTGTTTGCTTTTGACAAAGGGGAGGAGATCGGTACGCACGATTCACAAGGCGACGCCATGGTCACCGTTCTGGAAGGAAGCGGCCAATTCACAGTAAATGAAAAAAATTTTTTGTGTAATGCGGGGGAAACGTTGGTGATGCCTGCAAAAAAGCCCCACTCCGTACTTGCTGTGGAAGCATTTAAAATGATGCTCACCGTTATCTTTCCTGTTGAATAGAAAACTATAACCCTGCCCGAGCCCGATTTATGATAGTCGATTGATCCGGCCGGCAAATGGGATTGCCTTGTAAGCAAAAAAGGAGGAACTGCCCCAGGCTGGGCCCTGAGGCGGTTCCTCCTTCTATTTGATTGCGCATACAACAACACACCGCCAAAAACGATACCCAGACAAACACGCCATTGTATCCTTTCTGTTAAAAATAAACCTATGTTTTTCGGAAATCGCTTGGGGAATAGCCTGTTTGTTCCTTAAACCGGCGGGAAAAATGGTAGAGGTCGTGATAGCCTGTACGCACGGCGATTTCATGAATGGGCAAAGAAGTGCTCTTTAGCAAGCTTTTTGCCTGCTCGACGCGCAAATTGGAAACATACCGTAAAGGTGACACCCCAAAATATTTTTTAAAAAAAGCGATAAAATAATTTGGATGGAAATGGACCTGTTCTGCTAAGGTTTCCAGCGTAAGTTCGTCTGCTAAATGTTCAGAAATATATTTTCCGAGCAGCCTGAGTTTTTCTGCGGGGATTCCTTCCAGCCCCGTCCTTTTGGGAAAAAACGCATCTTTTCCTGAACGGTCCACATATTCCGCCATCAGATCCATCAGCGCGCCGCGCGCACGCAACGCCCAAGTCCCGCCCGGCGCAGCGTAACAGGTAACCATGCGTTCAAATAGGCGGATAAGTTCTTGATCCTTACCCACGTGCAGGAAATACGGCACACACAACACATCGAACAGTCGGATTCCATAAGCTTCCGCCCGAAAATGGCACCAATACTTTAAATAATACCGGTTGCTGATATGGCCGAACGCCTGTCGTCTTCCCGCAGGCAAAAGCACCATGTCCCCGGCTTTGGGATAAAAGGCTTCCCCATCCACCTCGAACCTGCCTTCCCCTTCCAAAATATAACAAAGACGATTAAAAGCGGGCTTGTGCCCATCCTCATGCCAAGACGGCCAACATCGGGTTAGCGAAGCCGCTTCCAGCGTTAGGGTACACTCCGATAGGAACCGATCGATATATTCCAAACAAAAGCACCTGCTTTCTATTAATTTACGTACAATACGGATTAATTTTATCTATTTTCTAGCGATAGACGGACAGGTATAATAAAGGCCAGATTAGCGGCATAGACCGCCAAAAAGGAGGATTTTACTTATGTTTGATTGGGACGCTTACCGAAAGCGCGTCAAGTGGTTTACAGAGGCCCGCTTCGGCATGTTTATTCACTGGGGGCTGTATGCCATTCCTGCGCGCGGCGAATGGGTGCGAAGCTTCGAACGGATTTCGGTGGAGGACTACCAGCCCTATTTTGAAGAGTTTAACCCGGTGGATTACGACCCTAAGGCCTGGGCAAAAGCCGCCAAACAAGCCGGTATGCAATACGCGGTACTCACTGCGAAACACCACGACGGTTTCTGCCTGTTCGACAGTAAGCTCACCGACTACAAATCCACCAACACCCTGTGCGGACGGGATCTTGTGCGCGAATATGTAGACGCCTTCCGCGCCGAAGGGATCCGAGTGGGACTTTACTATTCCCTGTTGGATTGGCATCACCCCGATTACCCACACTACGGCGACCGCGACCACCCCATGCGCGACAACGAAGCGTATAAAGATTACACCTACAACTTCGACAACTATCTGGAGTATATGCACGGCCAGATCAAGGAGCTTTGCACCAATTACGGCAAAATCGACCTGTTCTGGTTTGATTTCTCGTACAATGATATGGAAGGGGAAAAGTGGCGCGCCACCGAGCTGATGAAAATGATCCGCACCTATCAGCCCGATGTCATTGTAGACAACCGGATGGAAGTAAACGCCACTGGGAAACGCTCTCTGCTCACCGAGAACCCCACCCCCTATTCCGGCGATTTTGTCAGCCCCGAGCAGATCATCCCTCCTATGGGCGTGGTGGACTACAAGGGAGATCCCGCCGTGTGGGAAGCCTGCATCACCATGAACAACAACTGGGGCTACTGCGCGACCGACCACAACTTTAAATCACCCGAGATGATTATCAAAAAGCTGGTGGAATGCGTCAGCAAAAACGGCAACCTGATCTTAAACGTCGGCCCGGACGCCAAAGGTAACATTCCCCAGGAATCCCTCGACATCCTCGCCGCCGTCGGTCGTTGGATGCACAAAAACGGGGATTCCATTTACGGTTGCGGCATCGCGCCGGTTGCTAAGCCCGATTTCGGCCGAGTCACCGCCAAAGGAAACAAGGTGTATTTCCACGTTATGGAACCGTTGGTCGGCTATGTTCCCCTTATGGGTATCCGTCCCGATACGGTGAAAAAGGTACGCCTGCTCCAAGATGGAAGCGAACTCCGGTTGGCGAATGACTGGATCACCCAGAATTATCCGGACATTGCGTTTATCACCTTCGGCGCAAACCCCTATTTGCCAGATCCGGTGGATACTGTTGTGGAAGTAGAATTAAAGGACTAATTTCGTAAGCCCGATTGGGATATGAGCGGCCTCTCTTACTTGAGCGGGCCGCTTTTATTACCTACACAATTTCATATTTTAAAGTATCTTTCTCATTTCTTTTCCAAACCCCCGAATTTCTCACGTAAATTGCAACGGAATAACCCTGGATTTCTTAATAATTATATCATAAAAAGTCTTCTATTCACAAAAACGAATGAAAAAATTTTTAACTAATTTTCATTTGATCGGTATAACGGTTCACTATTATCCGATGGCGCAATATCTGCTCAAAGAGTCCCCAATGCGCCTACCGACTCAAAAAGCCCCTCCCATTCAATCGAACGAGAGGGGCAATGCGATAACGCTTCATTTCAATTGTTCAAATTTATCCGCTCCTACCCCGCAAACAGGACAAACAAAATCAGAAGGCAACGTATCGGTTTCCAATAAATAACCGCATGCGGTGCAACGGTATCCCATTTTTCGCTTTGGCAAAGGCTTTTGGTAGGATGGGGCGTTTTTGGGCGTACCGCCCTTCCTGATAAGCCGGTAATGCTCATAGGTAAGCAACGGGTCCTCACAAATGATTTCCGCCTCCTCGGCTTCACCAACAAACAGGAAATGCGTGCCCAAATCGAGACGGTCCACAACCCGACAGCTAAACCGCGCCGCAATATTCTCCATAGGGTATGGGATGCCGTTTTTATCAATCCCTACTGAAATGCCGGAAAACTTGTCTATCTTTGCACTACTCTGAAATCCAAATACCTTTAGCAGCTCTTGTTTGGTATCCTGTGTGAGCGCCACCGCAGCAAAAACGCCCGATTGTTCCAAAACGGCGCAGGTCGTATTTTTCTTGCTGATTGCCACTGCCATTTTCGCCGGTTCGGCGGTCACCTGTACAAGAGTATTCACCACGCATCCGGCAGCCTTTTCCTGATGTATACTGGATACAATATAAAGCCCGTAAGTGACTTTATAAAACGCACTCAAATCCAATTTATGAACACCTCTTTCTTTTCTCAGCTTTTCATCGCTTAGTTTTCCGTGTAAAGCGCCCAACATACCTATAGTTCATGATCCACCTGGGGTTTTTATAGAACATCCTGTGATATATGAGAGTCTGTATACAAAAATATCCGAAACATACAAAGAGCCGCCGTTTCTCTATACAATACGGCGGCCTTTGTGATGTTTCGGAGTGCTGTAGTTTATCAAATGGTTTGTTTGGCTAGGGAAGCTTCATCTGTTTGGACATAAACGGCTTTCCTCCAAGCCATGCAGAGCAAAAAGCTGGCTACGCTGACCAGGATCAGCATAAGATTAGCAACGCCTAAACCGTTTATCATTCCCTGTGTTCTGGCCAGGCAATAAAACACAATGGTCAAAACCGTATAAAGCCCACTGCAGATCATTCCGATGGAGTAGACCTGATCCTCTTCCGCACGGACCGCGGCAAAGATCAGCGCAAGCGGCAGAATGCAGGCAACCAGCGTGCTCATAAACGCGATGATATAAAAGGGAGTACCAGCATACCACTGTACCATGCCGAATACATTCAGCAGGCCGTTCCCGGCTCTCTCCAATGGAACCAGTTGAACCGGGAAAAACAAGACCAACAGCAAAAGTGCCTGTAATACGATGACGATAATCCGTTGTGTTCTTTTTTTCATATGTTTTTCCCACCTTTCTTGTGATGGCATTAGTGTACCACGCACAGAGGGAGGATACAAGCAATATGAAGGCATTGTAATTGCATTGTAAACCGCCTGTAATCATACATTACAAGTTTGTCATTCTCTGAAATATTCCAGCCGAATTGGTTACACAGGCGTTACCCAAAAAGCCCGAACGCGTCCCTTTTCTTCGCATTACAGTAGTTTTGTACGAAGCTCCTGTAAAATTTTCTTTTCTCTGCGAGAAACCTGCACCTGCGTCATGCCCAAGATTTCCGCCGTTTTTACCTGCGTGAGGCTTCGGAAAAAACGCAGGATGATAAGCGACCGGTCTTTGGGCGCAAGTTCTCCCACCACTTGCTTAAGGGCAAGCAGCTCTGAAAGCTTTTCTTCAGGTGCCTCTACCGGGATATCCAACTGGCCTCCCCCATCGTCGGTTTCCGCCGTTAGGGAAAGCGGCTGCTGCGCCGCGCCCAAAGCCTGGGCCGCTTCCGCTGTTTCCACTCCGAGCGCCTGGGCCAGCTCCCCGATGCTGGGCTGGCGCCCCTGCCTTGCTTCAAAGGCGGCGCATTCACGGGTTGCCCGTATGGATAGCTCTTTTAGCGTCCTGCCCACCTTAACCGTGCCGCCGTCACGGAACAGCCGGCGCATCTCCCCCAAAATAACGGGCACTGCATAGGTGGAAAACCGTACGCCGCGCGACTCGTCAAAGGCGTCTACTGCTTTCACAAGCCCCAGGCACCCCGCTTGAAAAAGGTCGTCGTATTCAATGCCCCGCCCCTTAAAGCGTTTTGCACAGGCATGCACCAGGCCCAGATTGACGCTGACCGCCTGTTCCCGGTCATCCATTTTGCACGCAGCGGCGGGCGATGATTTTTTCCATAGTCACCGAGGTGCCGCGCCCCACTCGAGAAGTCACGCGAAGCCGGTCCATAAAGCTTTCCATCACGGCAAAACCCAGGCCTGCCCGTTCTCCGCCCGCCGTGGTAAACATCGGTTCCATCGCCTGTTCAACATCTTCAATCCCACAGCCTTTGTCCCGTATGCGGACAATCACCTTTCCATTCTCAAATAACTTGGCGGATATGTAAATCACTCCAATGGCATCTTTATAGGCGTGCACAATACAGTTGGTCACGGCTTCGGAAACCGCCGTTTTGATATCCGCCAGCTCATCGATCGTCGGGTCAAGCTGGGCGACAAAGGCCGCCACGGCCGCGCGGGCAAAGCTCTCGTTGGAGGAACGGCTCAGGATACTAAGCGTCATTTCGTTTATCGGTTTCATTTATGTTCCACATCCTTTTCCAGTACTCCCAGTTGATCCAGGCCCGAAAGCCGGATCACCCGCGCAATATAATTCGGCACGTTAATCACTCGCAGCCTGCCGCCCAGAGACTGCATCAGCTTGTAACGCCCCATGATCAGCCCGATCCCCGAACTATCCATAAAATCCACATGTTGAAAATCGAGCTTCAAAAGCTCCGGTTTGTCCAAACCGGCCTGGGAATCGATTTCTTCCCGCATCTGCTTGGCTGTGTGATGGTCAATATCGCCGGAAAGCAGCGCTATAAGCTCCTTTCCATCCTTTTTTAACTCAACGCCCATTTTTTTCACATCCTGTTACCACAAAATCTTCTCCGAAACTGCCTAACCTATAGCATCCGCCTTTTTTGTCGAATTATACAGAACCTGGGTATTTTTGTTTTCCTGTTCCTGTTTGTCTCCAAAAGAAAAAGCAGACACCGCTTTACATCCTTAAGGATACTAAAACGTGTCTGCTTTTTTGCTCGAAGGCCGCCGTCGGATTACTGTTCTTTTTGGCGCTCTTGCAATATGTTCAAAGCGGGCAGGCGTATTTCACCGGCCAAGAAGAACGAACCGCAGATGACCACTGCGCCCGCCTCCCCGGCTTCGTCCAACGCGGCGCGCAGGGCCGCTTCCCCGTCGTGCATCGGGGTAACCCAGGCACAAAAGGCGGAAGCCTGTTCCGCCAACCGCTCGCTTGTCAGGGCGCGCGGGTTTTCCGGCTGCAGGGTGATGATATGGGAAAACAAGGGCGCCAGAATGGAAAGTGCCGTCACACTATCTTTATCGGACATCATGCCCATCAAAGCGACGATCTTCCGACCGTTTACATACCGGCGCAGCACGTCGGCGAGAGCGGCGGCGCCGCCCGGGTTATGGCCGCCGTCTAAGAGTACCGTCGGCTTTTCGCTCAACAGTTCCATCCGCGCCGGGAGCACCGCCCCGCAGAACCCTGTCTTTAACGTTTCATCGGGGATGGATACCCCTTTTTCGCGCAGTACTTCTATTGCCGCCAGAGCAGTAGCGGCATTTTTTACCTGATGATCCCCTACAAAGGGTAGGAACAAGTTCTGCCCTCGGTAAATCAACTCTGAACCGTGGATGCTTTCCGCAACTCTTTGTACTTCCGCAAGATCGGCCACCCGCAGCTCGTTGCCCCGCTGCCGGCAAACCGATCCAATCACCTCAAACACAGAGGGCTCCTGCTCCGGATAAAGCACCGTCGCGCCGCCCGGCTTCACGATCCCCGCCTTTTCAAAGGCGATTTGCTCCACCGTATTCCCCAGGACCGCAGTGTGATCCAGCGAAATGGAAGTGATCACCGCAACAAGCGGCGTAGGGATCACGTTGGTTGCGTCAAAACGTCCGCCCAAACCGACCTCCAGCACTACAAAATCACATTCCCGGCGGGCAAACCATAAAAGCGCCAGTGCGGTAATCAGTTCAAACTCCGTGACGGCTTCCCCTTCTTTCGCCATTTCTTCCACGATGGGCATCGCTTCATCCAGCAGGCCCGCAAGCTCTTCCTTTTCGATCATTTGCCCGTTTATCTGAAAACGCTCCCGGAATTCTACCACAAACGGCGAAGTAAAAAGCCCTGTCCGGTATCCGGCCGCACGCAAGACCGAGGAAAGCAGGGTGCTGGTCGTCCCTTTTCCGTTGGTTCCGGCCACATGGATGCATTGTAGTTTTTCCTGTGGATTGCCCAGGCGTTTGAGCAGGGCGGACACCCGCTCCAACCCCGGCTTCATCCCAAAGCGCAGCAGGGAATTGATTTTATCGACGGCCTCTTGGTAAGTCAATGTATATCACCTTTTCTTTTTTTGACGTTATCGCGGTCTATTGGCAAGGAAGCCCAATTTCCCATTTGTCTGTTCAATCTCCTGAATAGTTTGGTTACGGCGAGGCACAGTGCCTGACAGTCCGCCGCTGTGGTTCCTTTCGTTCCTCATCTGGTGTTTGGCGCTGCGCACTCCGTGCGCACCTTCGGTAAGATTATTTCACGACAGGAACAGACCCTAGGCGCAAGTCCACGCAGCTTGAACGCATACAACGCCAACGTTTCGATTTCCTAAACAAAGTTGGGAAGCAGGGGAGTTGCATGACAAGAAGTAAGGGGAGCAAAGCCCCATGCAGGAACTCTGCCCCCCCTCTCTGAGGATCCATTTCCGTTATTGCAGCGCCTGGATGGAAGAATCAATCAAGGCGATTTTTTCGCTCAGTTTGGCGGCCTGGGCGCGCACGCCTTCCACTACGTTAGCGGGTGCTTTGCCCATAAAACCAGGATTGTTGAGCTTGCCTTCGGCCTGCGCCAATTGCTTGGCGGCGGTCTCGCGCTCCTTGCTCAAACGGGCGATCTCCGCTTTTTTATCTACCAGTTCGTCCATGGGGATGTAGATTTTTGCATCGGCGGTTACCACCGTTACCGCACCGGGCAGATCGAAGCTTTCCCCAATTTCCACCTCGCTCGCATAAGCCAGACGGCTGATGAAAGCGCTCCCCTTACGGAAGGTTTCCGCAAAAGCGGTGGCGATATAGACCCGCGCCTTCCGAGAGGGCGGCACGTTCATTTCTGAGCGGCGGTTGCGGATGGAACGGATGGCCTCCATGATGCGGCGCATCTCTTCTTCATCCTGCGGATAGCAGTGGCTTTCTTCGTATTTCGGATACTCGGAAACCATAATGGATTCACCGGTATGCGGCAAGGTCTGCCAAATTTCCTCCGTGATAAAAGGCATAAAAGGATGCAAAAGCTTTAAGGTGTTCGTCATCACCCATACCAGCACCTGCCGCGCACCGGTAGAGGTTTCGTCGCCCGCCTGAAGCCGGGTCTTGGCCAGTTCGATGTACCAATCGCAGAACTGATCCCAAAGGAAGTCATAGAGCTTTTGTACCGCGATGCCCAATTCGAATTTCTCCAGATTTTCGGTAATTTCCTTGGCCACCGTATTGAACGCGCTCACAATCCAGCGGTCTTCCAGTGTCAGTTCTGCGGGCAGTTCGTTTTTCACGTCGTGTCCGTCGATATTCATATGGATAAAACGGGCGGCGTTCCAGATCTTGTTGGCAAAGTTGCGGCTCGACTCCAGCTTTTCGTCGGTAAAACGCATATCATTTCCGGGGCTGTTCCCGGTCGCCAGAGCGAAACGCAGGGCGTCCGCGCCGTATTTATCAATAACCTCCAGCGGGTCGATGCCGTTGCCCAGGGATTTGGACATCTTCCTTCCCTGCGCGTCGCGCACCAGGCCGTGGATAAATACCGTATGGAAGGGCACCTCGTGCATATGCTCCACGCCGGAAAAGATCATGCGGGCTACCCAGAAGAAAATAATGTCGTAACCGGTCACCAGGGTATCGGTGGGGTAGAAATATTTGAGTTCCGGGGTTTCATCCGGCCAGCTAAGGGTAGAGAACGGCCAAAGCGCGGAAGAGAACCAGGTATCCAGGGTGTCTTCGTCCTGATGCAGGTGTATTCCGCCGCACTTTGGGCAGGCGCCGGGCGCTTCGCGGGAGACGATGGTCTCCCCGCAATCGGCGCAGTACCAGGCGGGAATCCGATGACCCCACCAAAGCTGGCGGGAAATACACCAGTCGCGGATGTTCTCCATCCAGTTATAATAAATCTTATCAAACCGGTCGGGAACAAATTTTACTTTTCCGTCGCGCACCACCTGGATCGCCGGCTCGGCCAGAGGTTTCATCTTGACAAACCACTGCTTGCTGATGCGGGGTTCCACCGTGGTGGAACAGCGGTAGCAGGAACCCACATTGTGCTTGATCGGCTCCACTTTCACCAGGAAGCCGCCTTCCTCCAGATCTTTTACGATGGCCTTGCGGGCCTCATAGCGGTCCATTCCCTGATATTTGCCGCCGTTTTCATTGATGACGGCGTTTTCGTCCATCACATTGATGACGGGCAGGTCGTGGCGCAGGCCGACCTCGAAGTCGTTCGGATCGTGCGCAGGGGTAATCTTCACCACACCGGTTCCAAAATCCTGTTCCACATAGGTGTCGGCCACCACGGGGATTTCACGGCCAACCAACGGCAGGATGACCTTCTTGCCAATGATATCCTTATACCGCTCGTCCTCCGGGTGTACGGCCACTGCGGTATCGCCCAGAAGGGTTTCCGGGCGGGTGGTGGCAAGCTGTACATAACCGGAGCCGTCCGCCAACGGATAGCGCAGGTGCCAGAAATGGCCGTCGTGCTCGGAAAACTCTACTTCCGCATCGGAAATGCTGGTACGGCAGTGGGGGCACCAATTGATGATACGCTCGCCGCGGTAGATCAGGCCCTTTTCATACAGGCGGACGAACACTTCACGCACCGCCTTGGAACAGCCCTCGTCCAAAGTAAAACGTTCACGCTCCCAATCGCAGGAGGATCCGAGCTTCTTGAGCTGTTCGATGATGCGGCCGCCGTACTTTTTCTTCCATTCCCAGGCGCGTTCCAGGAATTTTTCGCGCCCAATTTCCTCTTTTGTCAGGCCCTCCCCACGCATAGCCTCCACAATCTTTGCCTCGGTGGCAATGGAAGCATGGTCGGTGCCCGGCAGCCACAGGGTGGAATACCCCTGCATCCGGCGAAAACGGATGATAATATCCTGTAGCGTTTCATCCAAAGCGTGTCCCATATGGAGCTGCCCGGTGATGTTGGGCGGCGGGATCACGATGGAATAAGGCCTTTTATTTTCATCTACTTCCGCATGAAAATACCCGCCGGAAAGCCAAAAATCATAGATGCGGTCTTCCACTTCGCGGGGTTCATACGCCTTTGCAAGTTCCTTGCTCATACTGTTTCCTCCCCAATCCGATCTATTGTACGATTTCTCACAGATTAACCCTTATATTATCCCACCCGGCCGGAGTTTTGTCAACTTGTTCTTTCCTATGCGGCTCAGGCCGCAACCATATTTCTGTGCAGGCAAGAAAGCATGCAAAGAACCAACGAAGGTAAAAATCCGCTGTAGCTGTCTCTTTGCTTCGATTGTTTTTCTCCTATTTGTATTTTAGAAAATGATCCACAGCTACAGGGCACTTTGATACCGAATCAATATTAAGAAAAAAGGACGCAAAGTATCTGCGTCCTACTTTTCCTACTTGTTTCGTTAATCGTTGAACCTATTAGAACGTTCGTATTCTTTCGCCAAAACGTAAAGTCCGGATTTGTACCAAAATCAATTTACCAATACATTATTTAACGCCATGAAAGGCTCGTCTTTATCAAAGATACTTCCATTACCGACTTGGCCTTGAGAATTTTCACCCCATACATAAAGAGTTCCATTTTCTTTAACTGCTAAACTGAAATTAGGGCTGCCATCGTTATAGTTATTGTTATTTGTACTAAGCAAAGATATTAAAACGTCATCTAGTATCTTTGCTGGCGCAGAGATATTGTTGGTGTTTCCATTTCCTAGTTGTCCTTTATCATTTCTTCCCCACATATATAAGCTTTTGTCCGCAGTAATGGCCGAACTATGAAAGCTGCCCAAATCAACGGAAATCACATCGCTCATTATCTTAGCAGGCTTGCTTTGGTATCCCATAGATTGGCCTGCCGCTTGACCAAATCCATTATCGCCCCAAACGTAAAGATCTTTATTCCGCGTAATTGCCGCATAATGGTAATCCCCTAAACTAACAGAAACCACATCGCTGAGTATTTTTTCTGGAGCGCGACGCTTGCTTACACGCCACCTGCCTCCTGTTGTGGAATCCATATGGAAATCATCTCCCCATATATAAAGGCTTCCATCCAAAGTGATGGCAGCACTATGATATTCTCCAATATCAATGGAAGAAACATTCTCCAAAACTTTTAATGGTGTGGTTTGTTTTTTTTCTGTCCCATTCCCTATCTGTCCGTATTGATTGTCGCCCCACATATATAAACTTCCATCTTTTGTAATTGCTGCGCTGTGTGCTCCCCTCAGGCTTACGGACGCTACATTATCCATTATTTTTACAGGTGTAGCTTGTCCGCTTGTTGTGGCCTTTCCATTACCCAGCTGTCCGTATTGATTATCCCCCCACATATAAAGACTTCCGTCTGATGTGATCGCCGCACCATGGGACGTTCCAAAACAAACGGAGATTACATCTTCTAATATTTTTGTGGGTGTAAATGTATCGCCTGTCGATCCGTTTCCTACTGTTTCATAAGTATTGCTCCCCCAAGAATACAAATCGCCATTCATAGTAATTGCAGCACTATTAAAATAGCCTAAACTTACGGAAGCGACATTTTCTAATACTTTTACCGGTGTGGTTGGATCTTGATTAAACAGCTTGTCCCGGTTCCCGTTTCCTATTTGACCATCCAAATTATCTCCCCACACATATAAATCTCTATTTTGAGTGATTGCCGCAACATGTCCGTCGCCTATGCTAACGGTAATTGGTTTTATATTTGAATCGTTCATCTTTATTATGATATCATTCTTATCTTTTGGTTCAGAAAACGAACCATCATTTCCAGAGATAGTTGAAGAAACCGGCAGGCTGCTGCTAATAGAACCATTTTCTTTTTCTGTGTTACCTTCTTGGTTGTTGGTACAGGAAGAAAATACACTTACGATAACAACCGATAATATGAAACATAAATAACCTTTTGACTTCATAAAATTCACCCATTCCTTCTCATGAATCCTTTCTGTGCAGTACGATCATAATTCCGTTTCCACATATCCGGCACTTACGGTATATTGTGCTATATGATCAAAAATATCGATTGCAAGAAAATATGCATATGGTACGCTGCCATCCTGATTTTTAGGCGTAGGATTTAATACTATATTTTTCTGCCCGTCAGCAACTCCATACTTATCCCCATATCCTTGTAATCCATAAATCCCGGTGTAATTCCTCCTGTCAGGATTAGAATCAACAATATTACCATCGCTGTCTAAAATCATCAAATCAAAGTCGATTCCATACCCCATATTATTTTCATCATTGGTATAAAGCTGGTATCCTGCCTCAATTAAAGTCGGATTTACTCTTCTGGAAACTGTATATTGTTCTGTCTGATAGACAATTTCACATTTAGAATCGTCTTCCTTTTTTGAAAGGGAAGCGCGTTCAAAAAAAATCTTTGCGCCCTTTTCTCCATCTACACAAATTGGGTATTCATTAGCTGTGGAATAATCCCCTGCGTTCGCGGCTTGCGGCTCTTGAAATATAGCGTGATAGTCTCCTCCCCTCTCATCATTTATCGACTTTGTTTTATATTCTATCTTGTCTGTTGCATTTTTAAGTGCTTCCCCATTCGTCAGACTATAATCTACTATATTCATTTCATCGTCAATTCCGTAACCTATTTGATAATCATACTTTAGATAATTGGAACCTTGAGAAACACCTTTTCTTTCCCAAATAAAAGACAATGGGTGCCATTCATAAGATTTATCTTTCGCATGGTACGCTACGTATGGATATTGTGATGTTAATTGCTCTACGCTCTCCCCCAATTTAATTCCATCATGTATCCAAACCTGAATTTCACTGTCTTTCCTATCCGACAAAGAAATATAGGAAATATATGTAATTGCACAGTCTCGGTATTTTTGAGGCTTACTTTTATCGTAAGATAATTTTGCATGTACTTGCACACCGTCTTTCTCCAATTCAACAGTATCTTGAGAAGCAACTTTATTAAAAGAGTTATTTTTTAACTGAAAGCCAGCATCCTCAAAAGATTTTAATTGGAAGCCACTATAGGGCCGAATGACCAAACCATCAATTTGCACAATACCTTGCCAAGATTGCGAATTTGATACCTCACCATTTAAAGAAACTGTCTGAACAGATTCGATTTTTTCCGACGCATTCTGAATCTCACCTTTCGAGTTTTCGGAATTTCCTTCATATGAACAAGCATACAATATATTTACAAGCATGCTCACCATTAACAGGCAAAACAGATGTCTACGTTTCACAATGATACACCTCAAATACTTTTATAGAATAAATTTTTTTGCCGGCATAAATGTTCTTCTGTTATCCCCAAAAAAGACGCTATATGTCTTTCTCTAACTTTTCCTTCTAAATCGGGATACGTTTTCAAAAACCATTGATAGCGTTGGAATGCGCCATACCTATGCAAAACATTCTTAAGATCTAAGCATTCTTTTAATGATATAAGCAAAAATTTATTATATAAATTTATAAAAAATGGATCTCTGTCTAACAGCTTAATTGTTTCATAAATGGGGAGGCAGAAAAATTCGCAATCCGTAATCGCCTCTATGTCTACCCTAGCGGGAGCATCCAATGGAAGACTAGGTACAATAGGACTGCCTTGGCGGAAATCAAAACAATCTGTAATTTCAGTTCCTTCCTGATCAACGAAATAGCCTCGGGTGATCCCTTGGTTTAGAAAGGCTAAAATTGTTGGTTTTTCTCCCATCCGAAATAGGAGCTGTCTTTTATGAAGGTTCAAAATTTTAACTTTTTTTAATAGGTAATTAAGTAATTGCTCATCATATATCCCAAGCTTTTCTTCCAAAAACTCTTTAACTTGCAATCAATCTGCCCCCCTTAAGTCAAAATACTAGATATTATTTTATCTTTAGCTTCATCTTAGTTCATTGACATATATCAAGATTTTCCATACATCATTACTTTTTCAAAAGATTTTTTGATTAAACAGTATGTTAGGGGAGGCAATTTTCGTACATTCGTCATTTTAATTTTTATCATAAATTAAAAATCTCTATTCTCTTAACGATAGTCAGTAGACATATCGGAATTTTAAGATTAAAAAGGAGAATCTTATTTACAATCAACAATGCATAAGAATGGAAAGGGGAGCCGGCGAAGACACAAATCTTCGCCGGCTCCCCTTTCCATTCTTACTAAAAAACTTTAATGGGTTCACAGAAGGAAAACACGTTAAATATCATCTTTCTGCCATAAAACAAGAACCTTTCTAACTCCTCGCTAAACGTAAAAACATCAATACCCCTGGTCGCGCCGCTCCTTGCGCAGGGCCTGGCGGCGCCGGCCGTTTTCAAACTCCACCTTTTCCTGATCGCTCTCCAGGATAAGCCCCGGTACCTCGGCGGGGCTGCCGTTTTGGTCGATTCCCACCATTACCAGATATGCGGTATTAACCAATGTGCGCACGCCCTCCAAGCTCTCTACAAATGTATCCACCCGCACTTCCATCGAGGTACGCCCCACATAGGTTACCTTGCCGTTGAGCACCACCGTGCTATTGATGCGAACCCCTTTGCGAAATTGCAGGTTGTCCACCCCCACGGTGACCACCTCGCGCCCGGAATGCCGCCGTGCGACAATTCCGGCCACCGTGTCGATCCACTGCATGAGCTGCCCGCCGAACAGCCGCTGGCTGCCGTTAATGTGCGAGCTGATTACAATATGCACCTGTTCCGTTCTGGAATCCGATACCCGTTTGTCCATTCATATTTCTCCTTTGTCAACATCAACAAGGGGCTATCTCATCGAGACAGCCCCATTGCTATGGTACGCTCTTTTCAGCCGGCCGCTTACTTTAGCGTTCCATATGAATATTCTGATAACCGTGATTATCGGCATTTTCGGTAATTTTCCGGTTGTCCGCCGCCTGCATCAGCTTCACGCGGTTTTTAATCACCCTCTGTACCGGCAGCACCGCGCCCGGACCGGCCACACAGCCGCCCTCACACGCCATGCCCTCCAGGATATTGGCGGGCAGCTTTCCGGCCTTCATAATCATCAGGTACTTTTTGCACTCCTTGGCGCCATTGCAAGCCTGGCAGGTAACATCCAAATCGATGCCTTCTTCCTTGAGCACCTGCATGACCGAGGCCGCCACGCCGCCGCTTTGGGCAAACCCTTTGCCGAACCGGCTGCCTTCCTGCTCATTGGGGGCTTCTTCCGTCGGTTCAATATCTTTGGCGGC
>CAMMKL010000011.1 GCA_946497265.1 uncultured Clostridia bacterium
TTCATTCCATTATGGAAGAAAAAGTGTTCGGCGCGTCCGGCAACCGGGTGGTCGTGGAGGAATTTTTGACCGGGCCGGAGGTCTCGGTGCTGGCCTTTACCGACGGCAAGTGCGTTAAGCCTATGGTTTCCTCCAAGGATCATAAACGCGCGCTCGACGGTGACCAGGGCCTCAATACCGGAGGCATGGGTACCATCAGCCCGAACCCCTATTATTCCGACGAAACGGCCAAGCTCTGCATGGAAACGATTTTTGAGCCCACGATCCGGGCCATGAACGCCGAAGGCCGTACCTTCCAGGGCTGCCTGTATTTCGGGCTGATGCTCACCCCAAAAGGCCCCAAGGTGATTGAATACAACGCGCGGTTCGGCGATCCGGAAGCCCAGGTGGTCCTGCCGCGCCTGAAGACCGACTTGGTCGATATTTTGGACGCCGTCATCGACGGCACGCTCTCCGACTTGGATATTCAGTGGAACGATACCGCAGCGGCCTGCGTGGTGATGGCTTCGGGAGGATACCCGAAAAGCTATCCGAAGGGTTTGGAGATTAGCGGTTTGGATGAAAACGGCCAGGTGGAAGGCGCCACGGTCTATCATGCGGGTACGACCTATCGGGACGGTTCGTTTTATACCGCCGGCGGGCGCGTGCTGGGCGTGACAGCCTGCGCGAAAACACTGGACGAGGCTCTGGAAAAAGCCTATGCGGCAGTGGCAAAGCTCCATTTTGACGGCGCGCACTACCGGAAGGATATTGGAAGAACCAAATAAGAGGCTTGCTTCAAACAGGGATCAAAACGCTTTGAGTTTTGATCCCTGTTTTCTTTTGCCTGGAAACTGTTGTGTGTCTTTGGCCACAGATTTCTTTTTTGGAAAGGGGCTTTTTCGTTTTCCCTACCTTGTTCTAAAAATAACTTTGTATCTTATTGTGTACGCTACCCGCGCGGGGCCCCTCTTCTGCTGCGCGGCAGAAAGGGGGAAAAACGCGCTGGCGGGGATCGGCGGCTTTTTACGCCCTTTTTGTCCATACAAAAAGGCGGGCCTGCGCGGTCCGAGCGCTTACAATAAGAACAAATCAAATCATTTCGCAAAAATTGGGAAACTGATGAAACCTTCTTTTCTGTTGGATTCATTTCAAATGCAGATGATCTGTCCTTTATTATTTTATGGGGCTTGTGGTACAAACGGGGACTCATATTAGTCCAATATTGGAAATTCTCTTTACTTTACCAGAGAGAAGAGGTATAATTAAAGGAAAATTTGTTCGATCATAGATTGGAGAGATAGAATGATTACGTTGGATTATGAAAAAGCGAAAGAAGAAGCATTCGGGCAGCTTGCTCAGAAAAAGCATGTTGTTCTTGCAACAAGCTTGGAAGGCCGGGTAACGGCGCGCAGTATGAGCTGTGTGGTGCTGGGAGAAAAGATCTGTTTCCAAACCGACGTACAGATGTTGAAATATAAGCAGTTACAAAAAAATCCCCAAATTGCCCTGTGTGTGGATAACATCCAGATAGAGGGCACGGCACATGCAGTAGGGCATCCCTTTGATAAGCAGAATGAGCCGTTCCGAAAGGCTTTTCAAAAAAAATTTCCGCATTCCTACGCTATGTATACCAGCCTTGCGGGGGAAGAAGTCGTGGAGATTACCCCCAGGCTTTTCATTGTGTGGAAGTATATAGAGGAGAAACCCCTGCGCGACTACATTGACTTAACGCTGAAGCAGGCATGGAGGGAATACTATCCCATTGACGAAATGGCAGGAAGAGAAATAGCAGCCGATTGAGTGACAGTGCTTGGGGTTAATGAAAAGAAGATGAAACAAAAAGGACAGGAACAGCAAAAAGCGTTGTTCCTGTCCTTTTTACCTGTGTTAAAAAACTAGTTCGCCAGCGCACGCTCCAACCAAGCGTCGGCAATGTCCAGCGCAAGGTAAAGCCCGGGTTTTTCGCTGGTTTTTACAATCTGCTTCCTTCCGCGAATGAATGGGTCGGTAAACATCAGCTGGATTTTTACCTTATCCGCTACATCCAAATCCAGATGTTTCTTTTTGCTTTTGATCTCCATTTTGATTACATATTTATCCGTCATGTTGCCGTAATAGATCACATCGCCGCAGCGTACCAGAGGCTTATTTTTGTATGTGAGAAATCCGTCTTTTTTTCCTGCTTTCGTGCTCATACGATTGTCCTCCTGTCATTCAATATTTATCTATTATAACACAAAAGGAGACTTTCGTAAAGGGAGAATCCCCAAAAATGCAAATTTTCCAAAAATGGCCCTGCCAAACGGCAGGGCCACAATTGTTTTATGATTGGATGCTATTCATCCAGATAGGAACGAAGAAGCACTTCCAGAAGTTCATCACGGTCAATCCTGCGGATAAGGCTGCGGGCATTGTTGTGCGTAGTGATGTAAGTCGGATCTTCTGAAAGAATATAGCCCACCATTTGATTGATGGGATTGTATCCCTTTTCCCGAAGGGCGTCGTACACCGTGGTCAGAATCCTCCGGATATCGCCCTCCCGGTCGTTCCCAATCGAAAAAATCATCGTCTTATCGAGCATGGGATCACCTCCAGTACAGTCATCATACAACAAATAAAATGAAATTTCAAGAACAATTTGTGAAAAGATATCAAGAACGCAAAGTAGCGCCCAAATCTTCTAAGGCTTTGATCACCTTGGCGACGGTGGCGGAAGCCGTCTCGTCGGTCAGGGTGCTGTCGGCGGAGCGCAGGGTGATGCTGAACGCTACGCTCTTTTTGCCTTCGGCGATCTGTTTGCCCTTGTAAACGTCGAATAGCTTGATGCTTTCCAAGAGGGAACCGGCCGCCTTGGAGATGGCCTTTTCCAGGGTGAGCACCGGGATGGCATCGGCACAGATTAGGGCAAGATCGCGGGTGACGGCCGGGAATTTGGGCAGGGGATGGTATTGCCTTTCGGTACAGGTGTGGCGGAACATAACGTCGGTATCCAAGGTGAATGCGTAAACACGGCCGGAGATGCCGTAATTTTCCGCCACGGTGGGATGGATTTCCCCCAGCACACCCAGTTCCTCGCCGTCTATCGTCAGTTTGGCGCAACGACCGGGATGATAGCTGTAAGCGGTTGCGTCGGCCTCCACATCGTAGCCGTATACAGATACTCTATCCAGTAAATCCTCCACAATACCCTTTACGGTAAAGAAATCCACGCCCTCTCCGTATATGCCGCCGATTAACTTGTTTTTTTCTACGGGAAGCTCGTTGTCGGTGGTGGGGATGTATTCACGGGCAAGCTCGAACAGGTGGGCGGAAGCGTTGCGGTTGTTATAATTGCGGGCCAAGGTTTCCAGCATGGAAGGCAGGGCAACCGTTCGCATGACGGAAGTATCTTCCCCAAGCGGATTGCTGATAACGACCGAGCGGCGCAGCGGATGATCGGCGGGCATACGGATTTTATCGTAATACCTGGGACTGATAAAGGAATATGTCATGATTTCGCTCAGACCGAGCGCGAGCATGGTTTCGCTGATCGTACGGTCAAATTTTTGACGGGCGGTGTATTTGCCTTGCGCACCGCCTTTGATGGAGGTAGAGGTAATTTTATTATATCCATAAAAACGGGCGATTTCCTCTGCAATGTCGGCTTTATGCTCCAGATCGGGACGGAAGGTGGGAATCAGAATGTCGTCGCCTTCCATATGGCAGCCAAGCTTTGTGAGGATCGCTTCCATTTCGCTGCGGCTGAGGCTGATATCCAGGAATTGGTTGATCCAATCCACCGTCAGGGGCAGGCGGCGGGGTTCCTTGGAGGAATGGTCGTCCATCAGCACGCCGTCCATCACGTCGCCGGCGTCGAGCAGCTCGACCAGCTCACAGGCGCGTTCCAGCGCAGGGATGCAGTTGTTGGGGTCCAATCCCTTTTCGTAGCGGGCGGAAGCATCGGTACGCATGCCCTGATCTCGGGCGGTAATGCGGACTGAGCTGCCGCTGAAATTGGCGGATTCAAACACGATGGTGGTGGTATCGTCCATGATGCCGCTGTACTCGCCGCCCATAACGCCCGCAATGGCCACCGGCTTAACGGCATCCGCGATGACGAGCTGTTTTCCGGTCAGTGTACGGTCAACGCCGTCTAATGTGGTGATGGTTTCGCCGTCCTTGGCCAGGCGCACGCGGATTTTTCCTTCCTCAATAAAGCGCAGGTCGAAAGCGTGCATCGGTTGGCCGTATTCCAGCATGACATAGTTTGTAATGTCCACGATGTTGTTGATAGGCCGAACACCCATGGTGCGCAGGCGCTCGCGCATCCAGCGGGGCGAGGGCTTGACGCGCACATTCTTTACAATACGGGCGCAATAGATGGGGCAGAGCCCCGGCTCTTCAATCTTAACGTCCAGCGTCCCGGTGCAATCGCCGTGCCCGCCTTTTACCACAGGAGCGTGCAGTTTCAGCTCTTTGCCGAAGGTGGCTGCGGCTTCTCTAGCCAGACCGATTACAGAGAAGCAGTCCGGGCGGTTGGAGGTGATTTCAAATTCCACCTTGGTATCGTCAAAACCACTGGCTTCACAGATGGGGGCGCCCAAAGTTCGGTCGCAGTCGTTTCCGAGTACCCAGATGCCGTCCTCAATCGCGTCCGGAAAATCGTGCGTCGTCAGGCCAAGCTCACCCAGCGAGCACAGCATGCCGTTGCTTTCCACGCCGCGCAGCTTGCCTTTTTTGATCTTTTTGCCTCCCGGCAAGGTGGAATTATGCAGGGCTACCGGCACAAAGTCGCCCTCGTGCAGGTTCTGCGCGCCGGTAACGATTTGTAAGGGGGCTTCTCCGCCCACGTCAATCCGGCAGATCCACAAATGATCGGAATCCGGGTGCTTTTCCAGTGTGAGCACCTTGCCCACCACAACGTTGCTAATTTCATTTCCTTCTATTTCATAGCCTTCCACCTTGGAGCCGCTCATGGTCATCGCCTCGGAGAAGGTACGGGGATTTATCTGTCCCATATCGACAAATTCGTTTAACCATCTCATGGAAAGATTCATTGCAGTTTAGCCTCCCTTAAAATTGATTTAAGAACCGAACGTCGTTCTCATAGAACAGGCGCAGGTCGTCGATGTTGTAGCGGCGCATTACAACGCGCTCCAGCCCCATGCCCAGTGCGAAACCGCTGTAGATTTCCGGGTCGATGCCGCAATTGCTGAGCACTTTGGGGTGCACCATACCGCAGCCAAGGATTTCAATCCACCCTTCGCCCTTACAGAGGCGGCAGCCTTCGCCGTGGCAGCTAAAGCACTGCACATCTACTTCTGCGGAGGGCTCGGTAAAGGGGAAATGATGGGGGCGAAAGCGCACAACAGAATCCTCGCCGTATAAGCGTTTGACGAAGGTTTGCAGCGTGCCCTTTAGGACTCCAAAGGTAATGGCTTTTGCCACCACCAGACCCTCGATCTGGTGGAAGGAAGGGGAATGGGTGGCGTCCACCGCGTCGGAGCGGTAAACACGGCCGGGAGAAATAATGCGGATGGGCGGCTTTTGCTTCTCCATGACACGTACCTGTACCGAGGAGGTCTGGGTACGCAGGAGGATGTTTTCATTGATATAGAACGTATCCTGCGTATCGCGCGCCGGATGGTTTTTCGGTGTATTAAGGGCTTCAAAGTTGTAATAGTCGGTCTCCACCTCCGGGCCGTCTACGATATCAAAGCCCATGCCGACAAAAATCTCTTCGATTTCTTCCAGCACGATGGAGAGGGGATGTTTGCGGCCTAAAGTATGCCGGGAACCGGGTAAGGTCACGTCGAGGGTTTCTTCCTTCAAGCGGCGGGCAAGCTCCTCCTGTTTTAATTCTGCAGCGCGCGATTCAATATCCTGTTCAATAACAGCGCGCACTTTGTTTGCAAGCTGGCCGATGACGGGCCGTTCTTCGGGGGAAAGCTTTCCCATTTGCTTTAAAATAGCGGTCAATTCGCCTTTTTTGCCCAAAAATTGGACGCGCAGGCTTTCAATATCCTGTTGGGCTTTTGCTTTCGACAGAGCCGCCGACGCGCGGGCACGGATCTCTTCGAGCTGTTGTTTCATGATCATTCACCTCAGATAATTAATGTAAATCAATTGACAAGGGATAAGGCATAAAAAAGCGCCTTCCTCCCCATGTTCAGACATTAGGGACGAAGGCGCGCCTCCGCGGTACCACCCTGATTTTTGCATCCAAAGAGCAAACACTCCTGCGGCCGTTAACGGGGCCAGCCGTTGCAGCCTACTGAAAACGCTCGTTCAGCCGCACCGCTCCCAAGGGAACTTCACGCGCCCACCCGAATAAACCCGCTTTCAGCCGTGGCGGGAATTCTCTTTCCACTCGGAATTTGGACGGCTACTTCCTTGTTCATCGCGTTAATTATTAATAATATAGCACTCCTCGCTGTATTTTGCAAGCTTTTACAGACAGCTTTCCGTATTTAAATCGTTAAATTTTTACATAGTTTAAAATATCGTTTCGTCGCTACAGTAAAAACGGGCTTTTCCTGTGGATATGCACAGTTTACCCGAATTCACAGCTTATTAATTGTAAACAGGGATAGTCTGTGTTATAATTTTATCATTATTGTAAATTTGGGAGGAAATGGTTCATGATGGATGTGTTTGTAGAGCAGATCGTGCAAAAGCGGAAAGGCGCGAAGGAATGGCTGATTATATGCGGCAGTATGCTGGCCGCGGCCTTTTTAACCTTCTTCTTTCTTTTTATTCTGCCGCAATTTTCGGCGTTTGTGGGAGGGTTCAGCATACTGCTTGCCGCAGCAGCCTGGTATGGCGCTATTTGGCTGAGCCGCAGCCAAAGCCTGGAATTTGAATATGCCATAACAAACGGCGATATCACGGTGGATAAAATCATTGCCCGCAGCCGCAGGAAGCGCGTGGTTTCGTTTGACGCACAGTATGTGGAGCGTATGGGCAAATACCGCCCGGAGGAGCATGCACAGAAAGACTATACCAAACAACTGATAGTATCCGACGGGGTTCCCGGTTCGGAAGAATGGTATATGGCATTCCGGCATAAGTCGTTTGGCAACACCCTGATGGTATTCAGTCCCAATGAGCGCACATTGGAGGCCATCAAGCCGTTTTTGCCGCGGCAGCTTGCTTTTGAGGTGTTTGGGAAAGATGCATTCCATCGGCCTTGACCTAACGGAATTAGAACGGATTGAACAGAGCATGAAAAACCCCCGTTTTTGCATGCGGATTTTAGGGAAAGAAGAATATTCCCAACTGCAGAGGAGGGGATTCCCTGTGCAAAGCGTGGCGGCGAGCTTTTGCGCCAAGGAAGCGTTCGCCAAAGCAATAGGTACAGGGGTGCGTGGGTTTCGTTTAGCAGAGGTACAGCTTTTGCGCGAAACAACCGGCAAGCCTTACCTCAGGCTTGCCGGTAAGGCGAAAGCGCTGGCGGAAAAGCTGGGATATGCAGAATTTTCGGTTAGCGTTACCCACAGCCGGGCGTATGCTTCTGCTGTGGTGCTGGCACAAAGGGGGACGGCAGATGGTTTTAAGCTGTGAGCAAATGCGAAATCTGGAGCAAAAAGCGGTCGATGCGGGTGCGGCCTATCTCTCCTTGATGGAGGAGGCCGGCACAGCGGCGGCCTGCTGGATCCTGCAAAAGTTTCCTTTGCTGCGCGAGGCGGCGATCCTCTGCGGCAAGGGCAACAACGGCGGCGACGGGTTTGTCATTGCACGCCGGCTTTTCCAAAGCGGCGTGCAGGTTTCGGTAATCCTGCTGGAAGGTCGGCCGGTTACGGAATGTGCCCGTCAAAATTTTGAACGGCTTCAGGGGTTGAAAGATAAGGTATACGCTTATGATTCCAAAGAAGCCCAAGCGCTTGTTGCGCGGGCGGAAGCAATTGTGGACGCGGTGTATGGGATCGGCTTCCGGGGCGCCCTCCGGGAACAATATGCATCTTTTTTTGAATATGTAAACAAGGCCGATGCAGTCCGGTTTTCCATCGATTTGCCCAGCGGCGCGCAGGGTGACAGCGGCGCGGTGGAGGGTGCCTGCTTCCAGGCGGATTATACCATTTCGTTTACTGCGCTCAAACCGGTACATGTGCTGTACCCCTCTGCGGATTACTGCGGGGAAGTGACGGTGGCGCAGGCAGGAATTCCCGAAAAGTTATTGCAGGAAAGCCCTTATGTCATGGAGGAGACCTCCCTCCCTCTGGTAAGAGCCGCCTTGCCGCCGCGCAGGGCGAGCGCCCACAAGGGGAGCTTTGGCACGTTGCTTGGCGTTTGCGGCTGCTCCGGTATGGCGGGGGCTGCTATTATGAGCGCCGGGGCCGCAGTACGCTGCGGGGCGGGGCTGGTGCATATGGCGGTACCGGCCTCCATTTATCCGATTGTTGCGGCAAGGCTTACCGAGCCGGTGTTTACCCTATGCCGGGAAAACAATCACGGTGGGATTTCATGTCAGGAAAAAGAGAGGGTTCTGCGCTTAGCGGAAAAGGCTACGGCCTGCCTGATCGGGTGCGGCATGGGAAATTGGGAAGATACCCGTATTTTGGCGGAAGCTTTGCTTTCACAGGCGGAAATCCCTTTGGTGATCGACGCGGATGGCATAAACGCGATAAGCTCGCATATAGATGTATTAAAAACAGCGCGGGCTCCGGTTATCATAACGCCTCATCCCGGTGAAATGGCGCGTCTGCTGGGCATTTCTACCCAGCAGGTGCAGCACGGCCGGCTGGATGCTGCAAAAAAGGTTGCCCTAACATATGGGGCGGTAACCGTTTTAAAAGGGGCGAATACCCTCATTGCTTTGCCGGACGGCCAAGTTTTTGTAAACCGCACAGGCAATCCAGGCATGGCGCGCGGCGGCAGCGGGGATGTGCTGGCCGGTATGATCGCCTCCTTTTTGGCTCAGGGAATTCCCGCGGATCGGGCGGCGTTGTGCGGGACCTATCTGCACGGACTGGCGGGGGACCGATGCGCCGCCAAGCTGTCTCAGACAGCAATGACGCCGACCGACCTGCTTTGCGAGCTGCCTTCGCTGTTTTTAGAGTGTGTGGAAGGCCGTATTGCCGGGCCGCGAAAAGGGAAGTGACTTTCCCGATACGGGTAAACGGCTTTCACCGCACGCTCGGAATCATTGGGCGTAGAATTTTCGCTTTGGGAGTGACGGTGTGATGAAAAAGCTGCTGTGCCTGTTGTGTATTCTGGCAATTGCCGGAATAACGCTGGCTTCTTGTCATAAAGCACCCTCGGCAATCACTGCCGAGCAGGTAGTAGCCAGCTTTTCGGCACAGGCCCAGGTAACGCAGCAGGAGAGCGTGATTGGCTGCAATGTCGCGCGTACGCCGGAAGGGTTGGCGGCGGTGACGATTACTTCCCCGGAACAGCTTAGCGGCATGTGTTTTGAATGGAGTGGGGAAAACAGTGGAATCTCCTACCAAGGGCTTTCCTGCCGCACCGAACAGCCTTTCCTGCCCAAAACTTCCTTTGCCGCCATAATCGTTAACGTGCTTCAGGCGGCGTCGGTACCGGAAAATCTGACGGACCAGGGGCCAAGGGACGGTATGTCCTGTTTTACCGGCCAAAGCGAATCAGGCCCCTTTACCATATTAGTAAATAGTTCCAACGGCTATATTCAGGAGATTCTTTTGGAAGAGCTTGATTTTCGGGCGGTCTTTTCGGGGCAAACGGCTTAAAACGGAATTTAGGCTTGGGCAGGCGGTAAAACCGCCTGTCCTTTTTTGTTGTCACAAACCCTTTGGGCGCAATATTATGGAAGAGAGGGACCCGGCATCGTTAGAAAAAATTGTTGGCCGGAGATGCCGCTATGTTTAAACCCGTTGTTTTTCGGCAACGATAATAGTGGAATCCGGAAGCGAGTTCCTCTATAAAAACATGCGGAGCGTGAAAAAAGTGAATATCAAGCGCGGAGATATTTTTTACGCGGATCTAAGCCCGGTCGTCGGTTCGGAACAAGGCGGAGTACGCCCGGTCTTAATCGTTCAGAATAATATAGGAAACCGTTTCAGCCCCACGGTGATTGCCGCTGCCATCACCAGCCAGAAATCCAAAGCCAACCTGCCCACCCACATCCAGCTATCCGCCCACGACAGCGGCCTTACGCGCGATTCTGTGGTTTTGCTTGAGCAGATCCGAACATTGGATAAAAGGCGGCTCAAAGAAAAGATGGGCACGCTGGACACGAATTCGATGAATCAGGTGGATCAGGCGCTGTCCATCAGCTTTGGCCTGGGAGACGAAGAAAATAATAGGAATACATAGGCTGCTTGTGATTTTGAAGAATCCAAGGGTGCCTATGCGGCGCGCGCAAAGCGTGCCAAGGAAAAGAAAAGGGGTGTTTTTATGGCACAGTTAACGACAAAAGAGCTTTCGGCGATTGAGGATCAATTGGGTGCGGAACAGATGCTGGTCAGTAAATACAAATGCTACTCCCAGCTCAGTACGGACCCGCAGTTGAAAGCAAAGTACGAACAATTGGCGGGAAAGCATCAAAACCATTATGAACGGCTGTTAAGCTGCCTGGATTAGGAGGATCATTGTGAACCAGAATACGGAAATGAGCGAAAAAGAGATCATCAGCGACGTACTGTATTCGCAAAAACACATTACGGAAACGTACAACACCTTTGCCAACGAGTGCAGTGCCCCTACGGTGCGGGATGCGTTTTTGAACCTGCTGGAAGAAGAGCATCAGATGCAGGCCGAAATATTTAGTGAAATGCAAAAGCGCGGCTGGTACCAGCCGGAACAGGCACAGCAGCAGAAAATTGCCCAGGCAAAGCAGAAATATCAAACGCAAAACATGGCAGAGGGCAACGGTTAAACGGATCGTCGCAATACACAACATTTATATTTTGGAACAACGGCACAGCCAAAGCTGTGCCGTTTTCGCTTTGGGGATATTACGATTGAGAGTGTGTAAGACCGGTTATTAAAAACAGGTGCATGAACCCCGTACTGGAGCCATGCACCTGTTTTTGTATTTTCGTCCTCAAAAGGTGGGAAAAAGATTAGAATACGAGTTCGTTTAATTTTTGATAAACAGCTTGATAATTTGGATGATCGGTTATTTCCGGAACATATTCTGCGTATACAATTTGATTGTTTTGATTTACTACAAAAACCGCCCGTGTCAAAAGGGCCAGCTCATCAATCAAGGTCCCGGTCGCCTGGCCGAAACTTCGGTCCCGGTAATCGGAGAGGGTTTTTACCTTATCCACCCCGGCCGCCGCGCACCATCGCGTTTGTGCAAAAGGCAGATCAAGGCTTACCGCATACAGGAAAACCCCTTTAAGCTCCGATGCTTTTTGGTGAAAAGTTTTCACCTCCAGATCGCACACTCCAGTATCCAAGGAAGGGAGCGCCAGAAAGACGCGAGTACCGGTGAGATCCCGGCTGTGCACCGGGTTCAGAGCGTTGTCTGTGAGGGTGAATTCGGGCATTGTATCGCCCGTGTGCAGAAGGGTGCCTTTAAGAGTTATAGGTTTTCCCTGAAAGGTGATCGTCATTTTTTCCACTCCTGTTTTTGCTTTAGTATTCCATGGCGGAATCCGCGCCATACATATAGGAAAAACACAAGGGAAGCTAAAAAACGGTTTCGATCAATTTATCCGCGCTTTCCGGAGAATATCGGAAATAATCGATGTGTTTGCCGGTGATAAAATAATGGGGCAGCGAAGGGCGATAATCGTAATCAAAATGGTCGATGATAATGAGTTTTACTTTCATACGGCTGGGGATAATATTCTTGATATGTACACTTGCCTGCTGGCCGGCGCGCACGCCTTCCTTCGTTTCGGCTAGGCCGGCTAGGTTCGGGGTGAGTTCTACAAAAGCGCCGTATTCTTCTACTGAGCGAACAATGCCTGCCACGGTTTCCCCAATCGAAAAAAGGGAGGCGTTCTCTTCCCAGGTGCCCAGCAGCTCCTTGTGGGTCAGGCAGACGCGGCCATTTTCCACCGATTTGACGATTGTCCGGATGTCCATTCCTACGGAAAAACGTTCGCGGGGATGATCGATCCTGGAAACCGAAATGGTATCAATGGGCAAAAGAGAGACAATCCCGCAACCGATGTCGGCGAACGCACCAAAGCTTTCCAGATGGGTTACCCGTGCGTTGATGATGTCTCCCGGGCGCAGGGTGGAAATAAAGTACTGCATGCAAAGCTCCTGCGCGGCACGCCTGGAAAGCACCGCCACCTGTTTTCCATCCGCGTTTTTCTGAAACCCCGTCACAAGGAAACAGACCGGACGGTTGACGCGGGAAATGACCGCAATGTCGCGCACAGTTCCTTCCCGGATGCCCAGGGCGCCTTCTTCGCGTGGGATTACTCCCTGCATGCAACCCAAATCGACGATCAGGTTATGTTCCGCGTCGCAAACGAGGGCCCTGGCTTCCAGGATGCTGCCTTCATGGCATGCGTCTGCAAGCGTTGCGGGCGTTGCTAGGGCATTTCTGTTTTCAAGGGTGTCAATCCGCCAACCCTCAGGATGAAATTCATTCATATTTTAACCGCCTTTTCTCCACGCGCCATATGAACTCCCCGAACATCCCGTCCCTTCGCGTGGAAAGGGGCGGTGCATACCACACTATATGCAAAGCCTGTTTTGAAATATAACCGGCATATCCCTTGAAATTATGCGCTAAATATTATAAAATGAATGCAAAAGCTTTTTTGTTGTAATTGTAAGAAGCTTTCCAGAAAAGAAAGGATGTATCATATGCGCAAGGCATTGGCGTTATTCCTGTCCGCTTTCCTTCTATGCGGTACGCTGTTTTTTACGGGGTGCCAGAAGAACGGAAGTGACAAACAGGTTGGCTTTCAGCTTGATCCCCCGCAAAAGGGAGAAGAGATTGCCGTTATGCAGACCAGCAAGGGCACAATAAAGATCCGCTTTTTCCCGGAGGAAGCCCCCAAGGCGGTAGAAAACTTTAAAACACACGCGAAAAACGGCTATTACGACGGCCTGACCTTCCACCGGGTGATCGAAGACTTTATGATCCAGGGCGGCGACCCGGACGGTACCGGGGCCGGCGGCGAGAGTATTTGGGGCGAGGACTTTGAAGATGAATTTAGCGACAAGCTTTTTAACATCCGTGGTTCCCTTGCAATGGCCAACGCAGGCCCCAATACCAACGGCAGCCAGTTTTTCATCAATCAGGCGGGAAAGGAAACGTTTCAGGGCTGGGATTATTATAAAAATTACTGCGCACAGTACAAAGCCGCATACAATCAGGTGCCGGACAATCAAAAAGATCTGTTTGCACAGCGAATGGGCTCGGCCTTTGACACCGATAAACTGACCGACGACATTGCAAAGCTTTATGAAGAAAACGGTGGTAATGTTAACCTGGACGGCGCGTTCAGTATTACAGGTAGAGGCCATACGGTGTTCGGCCAGGTATTTGAAGGGATGGATGTGGTAGACGCCATCGCCGCCGTTGAGGTAGACGACAACAGCAAACCCGTGGAGCCGGTTACCATTGAAAAGATTACGATCGAGGCCTACGAAGGATAAGGGAAAAGCGTATGCCGGCAGAGGGGGGAAAGCGCCATGTGTGAAGAACACAACAAACTGAATGTCAGGCTGCTTTGCATCCTGTCCTATATTGGTCCGCTTTTCATTATGGGGAGAGTCGCTGTAGAAAAGGATGTACCCGAAGTGGAGTTTCATTCCCGGCAGGGCGGGGCGCTGTTTTGTGTGACTGCTGTGGCCTATATCCTGGCTGGTTTGGTGCATCTGGTTCTGCAGGCGCTCCCGGCGATTGCCGAGATTTTAGATCTATTATTATTTGTTGGCATTTCGGTCGCTTGGTTTATCCTGGTATGTATGGGGATCTCCTCCGCTGTCAAAAAACAGCAGACAGCACTCCCGTTTATCAGCGATCTTAGTAAGTTATGGAAAAAATAAGGAGGTACCCAACGTGGAAGAACCCAGTAAATCGCCTTCCCACAGTCAAGCTCCCTCCAATGGCCAAACGGACAATACCAAATTGTTTTCCGTTTTGGCTTATATACCGTTTTTGTGGCTGATCGGCCTTTTGGCAGACAGAAAGAATCCTACCGTGGTTTTCCATGTAAACCAAGGGATTATACTTACCATCTGCAGCGCTGTGCTTAACATAGCGGTGGGGATTTTAGGTTCTATTTTGGTCTTTCTTCTTCCCATCCTTGTGGTTTTGACCAGTTTGGTTACCATAGTGGTCAGCTTGGTGGAGGTCTCTTTTCTGGTAATCGGTATTATCAATGCGGTAAACGGAGCAGAAAAACCTCTTCCGTTCATTGGCAGATTGTTTGTGGTGGTTAAATAAGGGAATTTGCCGGGCGTATCATACATTTCCCGGCAAAGGGGGAAGCCCTTTTTGAAGAATATAATTTAAAAATAAATATGGAGTATATTTCAACACGAAATATACTCCATATTTATTGTATAACGTTTGATGGAATGGCAACAGTCCCTTTGTAAGGAAGGATAAGTCCGCTTCTCTTCAATTGCGCCTGCTGGCCAAATGCCTTTACGATCAGACATACCTTGGATATCAACGGAGGTAGCGAAGCGCAGTCAGTCTTTATTTTTTTCTGAAATCCGGTAACAAAGGGTCATCAGGCTGTCGCTCATATGAACATTTTCCACAATGACGTCGCTGTGCCGGATAGTCAAATCATAATGGCTGAAATTCCAGTAATTTTTGATTCCCAGGGCGTACATACCTTCCGCCAACTGGGCCACAGAGTCGCGAGGGACACACAGCACCGCCATATCCGGTTTATTTTGCCGGCAAAAGCTTTCCAGTTGGTCAATGGGAAGTACCTTGATGCCTCGGATTTCGCCGCCGATCAAAGACGGATTTTTATCAAAAATACCCGTCATGGTAAAGCCGCGTGCTTCAAAGCTCATGTGAGTAGCCACCGCCCGCCCCAAATTTCCAGCGCCGATTAGGATCGCACGGTAACTGTGGGAGAGGCCTAGGATGTTGCCGATTTCTTTTTGCAATTGATCTACTAGGTAACCGTAACCCTGCTGCCCAAACCCGCCAAAGCAGTTCAGATCCTGCCGGATCTGGGAGGCGGTCAGCCCCATTTTTATTGAGAGCTCACGGGAAGAAATCCGCACAACCCCTTTATCCCGAAGCTCGGAGAGAAAACGATAATAACGGGGAAGCCTGCGGACGACGGACATCGAAATATGATCACGTTTCGGCATAGTATCAAGACTTCCTTTTTTGTAACGATAGGCGGTTATTGGTTCAGTAGTTTTTTAAGGCGGATACCAATTTCCTTTAGGAAAGTTTCGGTATCGACCTTGGTTTTGTTTTCCAATGAGGAGAGTAAGTAGAGGTCGCCGGTCATAACGCCGTCTTCAATGGTTTGGATCGAGGCCTGCTCCAGCTTGTCGGCAAAGTCTACCAGCTTAGGCAGTTGATCCAGCTCGCCCCTTTTGCGCAAAGCGCCCGACCAGGCGAAGAGGGTGGCCATGGAGTTGGTGGAGGTCTTTTCGCCTTTGAGGTGCTTATAATAGTGGCGCTGTACGGTACCGTGAGCGGCTTCGTATTCGTATACGCCGTCGGGGGATACCAGCACAGAGGTCATCATAGCGAGGCTGCCGAAGGCGGTGGCTACCATATCGCTCATCACGTCGCCGTCATAATTCTTGCAGGCCCAAATATAACCGCCTTCTGAACGAACCACACGCGCGACCGCATCGTCGATCAGGGTATAAAAGTATTCGATACCGGCCGCTTCGAATTTTTCTTTGTATTCGGCATCGTAAATTTCTTGGAAAATATCTTTAAAGCGGTGGTCGTATTTTTTGGAAATAGTATCTTTGGTAGCAAACCACAGATCCTGTTTGGTATCCAGAGCAAAATTGAAGCAGGCGCGGGCAAAACTGCCGATGGATGCATCGATGTTGTGCAGCCCCTGCAAGATGCCGGGCGTTTTGAAATCGTGGATCAGGGCGCGGGTTTCCTCACCTTGTTCATTGGTTACCACAAGTTCCGCTTTGCAGCCGGCTTCCACCCGCATTTCCGTATTCTTATACACGTCGCCGTAGGCGTGACGGGCGATGGTGATCGGCTTTTTCCAACTGGGGATGAACGGGGTGATTCCTTTGACAATAATAGGGGTGCGGAATACCGTGCCGTCGAGGATCGCGCGGATGGTGCCGTTCGGGGATTTCCACATTTCTTTAAGATTATATTCTTTGATACGTTCGGCGTTCGGCGTAATGGTGGCGCACTTGACCGCGACACCATATTTTTTGGTGGCTTCGGCGGCGTCAAAAGTTACCTGGTCGTTTGTCTGGTCGCGGTATTCCAGTCCCAGATCGGAATACTCCGTCTTCAGGTCGATCTAGGGGGGCCGAAGAATATCCTTGGTCATCTTCCAGATGATGCGGGTCATTTCGTCGCCGTCCATTTCGACGAGCGGGGTTTTCATTTGAATTTTATCTGCCATGGGAATTTCTCCTTCCAATCAATTGTTGTCCAGTCCCGTGGGGTCAGCTATTTTGCTCCCGGGTGTAGTTGAGCAAGCCGCCGGCCAGTACAATGGCGCGCTGGCGTTCGGAAAGCACGGCCTCGGTTTCAAAATCGAAGCCTTTGGTCACGTTGCGAACGACGACCTTGCCGCCTTCGTCAATCTGACGGCGGGCGTCGGCAATTTCCAACTCGTCCATCTGGTCAATCTTATCATACACCGACTCGTCGGCAAATACCAGGGGAAGGATACCGGCATTGGCAAGTTTGGAAAGGTGGTAGCGGGCAAGGCTCTTGGCGATGACCGCCTTTACGCAGGGATAAAGCGGAACAAAGGCGGGGTGCTCAGG
>CAMMKL010000012.1 GCA_946497265.1 uncultured Clostridia bacterium
TCTCTTCCCATATCCTGCCCGAAGTCCAGGCGACCTGCGACCGCGTCATTGTGATCAACGAAGGGAAGATCGTTGCCGACGACACGACGGAGAACCTGTCCAGCTCCATTACCGGCGAACACCGCCTGTTGGTACGGGTGGACGGCAAGGAATCCGAAGCGTACAGCGTGCTGCGGAATGTGGAAGGCATGATGGCGGTGCAGAAGATGGGGGAACGCGAACCCGGCGTTTATGAATTTGTAGTGGAATCCAAGCCGGATGCCGATATCCGCCGTTCGGTGTTTTATGCCCTTGCAAAGGCGAACATGCCTATGTTGGCTCTGCAAAAAGCGGAAATGACGCTGGAGGATATCTTCCTGCAGCTGACCGACGGCCGTTCTAATTCCAATAAGAGGCGCCCGCGCCTGACGCTGCAGCCGGCGGCCAAAGAAGAAGAAAACAAGGCAGAGGCAGACAAACCGGCGGAACCGGCTGCCCCGGCGGAATCTGATAATGGGGGAGACGAGTAATGGTAGCGATTATGAAGCGGGAACTTTCCGCATATTTCTCTTCCGCCATTGGATACATATTCCTGGCGGTATACTATTTCTTTTCCGGACTGTTTTTCCAGGCGACCCTGGCGAGCAATACGGGAAGCATGACGATGATTTTTGCCAATATGTTTACCATCATCCTTTTCCTTACGCCCATTTTGACCATGCGTCTGTGGAGCGAAGAGAAAAAACAAAAAACCGACCAAGCGTTGTTTACCGCTCCTGTGAAGCTGCTGCCTGTCACTCTGGGCAAATACTTTGCCGCACTGATCGTATTTGTTATCAGCTTAGCGATCAACCTGGTATACGCTATGGTAATCTCTTTCTTTACCACTCCGGAGTGGTCGGTCATTCTGGGCAACATGGTCGGCCTATTTTTGTTGGGCGCGGCGCTGATCGCCATTGGGATGTTTATCTCTGCTCTGACGGAAAATCAGGTGATCGCAGCGGTTGGCGGCTTTGGCGTGGCCTTTTTGGTGATGCTGATGGACGCGCTTCCCTCAATCATTCCAGGCGATTTCTTCCTTGAGCTGATCACGAACCTTTCGTTTAACAATCATTACAATGATTTTTCCTACGGCATTTTGAATTTAACCGATGTCGTCTTCTTTTTAAGTGTTATTGTACTCTTTGTCTTTTTGACCGTCCGAGTGTTCGAAAAGAAAAGATGGAGCTAAGGGAGGACTGTAAAAAATGGATTTGAAAAAGGAAAAGCGGGAGGAAAAACCCGCCGGCAACCATAAGGTTTCGGTTGCCAGAAGCCGAAAGTTTAAATACGGAGCTCTGGCCACGGTCATTACGATTTTGTTTATCGTGGCGGTAATAGTAGTCAATATGATTGCGGGCCTGTTAGGGGAGCGTTATCCCCTTTCCCTGGATCTTACCCAGGACCAGGTGTTCCAGATGTCGCAGCAATCCATTGATTTTGTCCAAGGGATCGATAAGGATGTAACCATTACCGTGCTTGCGACGGAAAGCGAGTTTTCTTCCTATAACGCCTATTATTTGCAGGCAAATACGGTAATCAAGCAGTATGCACAGTATTCCGACCACATAACGGTGGATTACGTTGATACGGCGAAAAACCCCGGTATTTTAAATAAATACGATGCGAGCGAAGAAGAGCTATACGCAGGCTGTATCCTGGTAGAATGCGGCGACCGCCATGTGGTGGTGGATCCGGCGGATCTTTTCAATATTGAAACGCAGTTTAACCAGAGCACTTTCCAGCAGGAGTCCTACATTACCTCCTCCAAGGCCGAACAGACGATGACTTCCGCAATCTGGAACGTTACAAGCGACGATCAGGTGCAGATTTCGCTCCTAACGGGCTACGGCGAGCAGGATTCCAGTGCGTTTGTAGACCTTTTGAAAAAGAATAACTACAACGTGATAGAGCAGAACTTGATTACGGATGAACAGATCGACCCGAATTCCGATTTTGCCATCATCTTTGCCCCGGAGCGGGATTACGATGAGTCTTCCATCCAAAAACTTACCACGTTTGTATCCAATAACGAACAATACGGTAAGACCGTGCTGCTGGTAGCTTCTCAGAATCAGGAGCAGCTGACGAATATCAATACGTTCCTTGCGCAGTGGAACATCGGCATGAGCGGCGGCTGGGTTTGTGAAATGAATATGAATTATCTGTTCCAGGCCAGCTATCTGTCGAATTTCTGTGATTATGGCGAGACGGAATACACCGAAGGCTTGCCGAACCCTGAAACGCCGGTAGCCATGCCGTTCAGCAAGGAAATCGAGGTGCAGAACGCCGACATGGTAAAGGTGCTGTTGCAGACCTCTTCGGATGCGGTTGTCCGCCCGGCTGACGCCGAAGACAGCTGGACCCCGGAATCCGCCACTGCAGAGGGCCCGGTTCCAACTGCCGTAATGTCTACAAAAACCAAGTTTGAAGGTACCACCGAGCTTTCCGGCAATGTTATTGTAGTAGGCTCCGTGTACGCAATGAATGAGGATTTCCTGAGCTACACATCTTTTAACAATTCAGTGTATTTCTTGAACCTCTTTAATCAGATTGCTGACCGTGAGGACGCGATCACCATTGATTCCAAGGCCGTTGATACCAGGGAATTGGGTATTAACCAGGCGCAGGTAAATGTGAACGGCATTATCTTTATGGTTGTTTTGCCGATTTTGGTTCTGGTAGTGGGATTGGTGATTTGGATTCGCAGGAGGAATCGCTAAGCATGAATAAAAAAGTAAAAGGTTTGATTGCGGGCGCGGTTGCCGTAGTGGTTTTGGTTGCGGCGCTCGTCGTGCTGATGCTGATGCCCGGAACGGAGGACGGCGCTTCCTCTTCGGACGTTTCCTCCAGTTCCGATATTATCCTAAATAACCAGGCGGTAAGCGATATCAGCAGCATCACCGTACAAAATAGTTTTGGCGAATATACGGTAACCCCTGGTGAAAACGATGATTACAGCGTAACCGGTTTGACGGAAGATATCCCGCTGAATCAAAGCGGGTACGACAACATCACCTCCGATGCCTCTGAAATCGTGGCCAAACGTTTGGTAGAGGAAAATACGGACAATCTGGAACAATACGGTTTGGATGAACCGCAAGCCCGGGTGAACATCGCTTACGCCGACGGCAGTGAATTTTCTATGGAGGTGGGGGATGAGGCGCCTTTAGAGGCCGGCACGTATGTGCTGCAGGACGATAAGGTTTATCTGTTTCTCTCCCATAAGGTAGATACCTTTTTGCTGAGCAACCTTGCCTTCGTAGATAAGAACTTGACCGGCCCCGCCGGGGATGAAACTCCGGTCCTGGTTAAAATGACATTGTCCGGCACGGCGCGTCCCCAAACGGTTGTGATGGAAGACAGCGGGAACGAAGTGAGCGGTATGAGCAACTATAATATTACTGCACCGAAACACCATGAGGGCGATCGGACCAAGACCCAGGAGTTGGCGGACAGTATTTATGGGATTTCGACCCAAGAGGTAGTCGCTGTGAATCCCACTGACGAACAGTTGGCTGAATACGGCCTGAAAGAGCCATATTCGGTGGTAGAAGCGGTCTTTGAAAAAGAAACCATCACACTGAAGGCATCCGAACCGAAGGACGGTTACAGCTATGTGATGAACGGCGCCCGCAACATCATCTATAAGCTTTCGGCAGAAGGCTATCCGTGGATCGACGCCACTTACGAAAGCCTGGCTTCCGTTATGGTGATTACACCATTGATCACAACGGTTAACGAGCTTGTGATTACAACGCCGGAGAAGGAATATACCTTTGAACTGACCTCTGTGGAAAGTACGGACGAAAGCACCTTGGTTTTCCAAGAGGCGACTTATGAAGGCCAGGTACTAGACACCGATAATTTCAAGAATTTCTATCAAAATGTAATCAGCGCCCGCAATCGTACGTATACAACCGAGCAGCCGCAAGAAGGAGCGGAACCGATACTTACCTTCCGATATCGTTATACGGATACCACCAGGGAAGATGATGTGGTAGAATTCTATGAAGCAGAGAATACGAGGGTTTTTGTTTCCTTAAACGGGGATTGTGAATCGATGGAATACCAATCCTATGTGGATGGGATCCTCGGCAATCTTCAAAGCCTGATCAACGGGGAGACGGTTAATACCATATCTTAATGATGAATTCCCGTTCAAGATGAATAGGGCCCGCTGAAACCGACAGGTTTCGCGGGCCTTTCTTGATATTGGGGATGTACATGGCTAAGCCTAGATTTGTAAGGAAGTAAGCCTGTGGGTAAGAAAAGCAACTCAGTGCCTTGGCTGTGGCGACGGCTTAGACAAGTTCTGCCTGAAAAACAAGGCTTGTACCCAAAGTGCTGCGGACAGGCGATTGTTGGAAAGGTCAAAGGGAAAACAGTGCTTATAAATTAGGCGGCGCCCCAATCCCCAATAAGGTGGAAAAGACCATATGAAAATAAACGCAGATATTGTTTGTTAACCCTTGAAGTCGATTTTAAAAACATCGTACAGTTATTGGATGCCCCCCGGGGCACATCTCACATGGAGGAAACTGCTACGGAGTGGGCGTCCTGGACGCAAAGCAAGATGATTGAGCCGGGTAAAGGCAATTGTGTTTTGCGCCGGTTTCGGCAACAAGGGCACAGCCCTTGTAAGCAGGGCGATCTGAGGAAGGGCGTCTGCAGGTGCTGTGAAATTTGATCATCATCCGGCATTTGATTCAAAAGCGGAGATGAATTGTATTAGTAATGATCATATGACAAAATGCGTTTGTGCGCTAACACAAAGAGAGTCTGAACTTGAGTCCAGACTCTCTTTGTAAAAATATCAACTTTCAGGGTAGACGGTGCGTCTATTTGATATGGTAGGTCTTCCGCCCGGTTCCACCCGGTTGCCCATCATCGTTCTTTCCGGATGCTCCGTTCCCCTGTTCCAGTGGGGTTCTTCCGGCGGTTTGACTCTCCAAAAGGGCTTTTTGTGCCGCACGACGGCGATCCCGGCGAGGCATTACCAGCATATACAGGACAAACAGACCGATACAGACAAGCGTTACCAGCAGTCCGGGCAGTAAACCCGGGGTTCTGTAATCAAAGCGGATGGTACTGGTTTGTCCGGCAGGGACGCGCACGGCCATAAAGCCTACGTTTGCCTTTTCAATAACGGCTTCCTGCCCGTTAACGGTTGCGCTCCAGCCGTCTTCATAAGGTACGCTGAAGAATACCAGCTCGTCCTGTGCTCCGGCGGTAAATTCGGCGGTAAAGCCGTAATTGTCGCGCTCAAAGGTTTCGCAGACCAGCTCCCTGCGTTCTTCACAGTCGGAAAAATAAGCGTCCTGGGTATAGCTGAAGGCCGATGGGTCAGTGGGAGAAAGGATATCCTGATTGCGTGCAACCCCTTCTTCGTCCAATACCAGCGCTTTTAAAAGCAAAAGATGGCGCTGGCCTTCCGGCGCTTCGTCGTACTGTTCGCGGGTGATGTACCGGTCATAGGTGAAACCGAAGGGGATGTAGTACTGGTTTTCCCAAATGTCGAACCCATTCTGGGTATCGTACATCTGCCAGCCGGGCATGGCGGGGGTTTCTATACCGTCTTTTTTGGGAGCAAACTCCTTGGTATCCCCGGTATAATCAAAAAGCCATCGGCACGAGGTCAAGGCGCGCAGGCCGTATTTATCGGTTTCGGGTCGGGAACCGACGTCGCGGGTTACACCTACGGAGGGATAAAACTCCATGATGGAGCCGGGCACGATGCTGTGGAAAGCCTGAATAGTGGGGATCTGCCAGAACATGGCTTGGTTGTCCATCCCGTTAAAAATATCGATGCGGCAGTTGCGCTCGTCCGGCAGGTCAATATTGTCCCTGCCCTGAAGACTGTAAGGGATGATAAAATCGTGGGTATTATACGATTGTGACTTGCCGAGCCCGATGATATAGCCGGCATAAACGATGGTAATACCGGCCACGCTGCCTGCGGCAATGCGCAGGAAACGGCGGCGGTCCCTTTTAAGGTATTTTAGGGTAAACGTAAGGACTAGTAAGCTAACGCAGGCAATCGCGACATAAATCCAAAAGCGGTCCGGGTATTCCATTAATCCGGTTTGGGTAACCGTTTCGCCGTTTTCCGTCTTGGATTCGGTCATCAGGCCGATTGGCAGGGCAATTGCCAGAGTGATGCCCACGGTCCATTTTATGGCCCTCTTCCAATCCACACGGGTATTTTCCAGCGACATAATGGTGGCGAGAGCCATCATCAAGGTCAGCATATAGAACCATCGGGCGTAATAAGAGGAATTGAAAAGCTGGAAGGTACTGTTTAGGAAGGGAACGAGCGCCATAGCAAAGAGGATGAGCAGGAGCCGCTTGAGCCAATGGCGGCGTTTGAACTGGAACCAAGCGATGACGCCGGTCATGCTGAACATGGGCAGCCACGCGCCTAAAGAAGCCCATTTGGCTTCGGAGCCCGGAGTAAAGTTCGGCCTTGCCGGAATGTCGGGCGGGAAGAAGAAGCATTCAATGATATGCAGGTACCGCTGTTCCCAACCGTAAAGAAGCGCTCCCCAGCCCTGCGGGGGATTGTCCACGCGCGGGTTCTGAATAACGGCCAGGATGGTCGGAAAGAGGAGTACAGCCGTGCCTGCAACGCCCAGTACAGCCTCCCCCAGCAGCCATAAGAATTCGCGCAGGGTAATTTTCCAACTGTTGGCAAACATACGTACAAACCAATAGATAATGCAGAAGGCTACTTGCCCCACAAAAAAATAGTAATTCACAAAACAGCTTGCAAAAACGGCCAGAGCGAACAGGCCACGGCGCTTATGGGTCATGTATTCATCCAATGCGGCCAGTAAAAGCGGGAAAAACATGATCGCTTCGTGGAAGTGGTTAAAGAAGATGTTGTAAACGGAAAAACCCGAAAATGCATACAGCATGCCCCCGAGCAACGCAAAGCCTTGGCGTTTGACATACCGGCGCAGGTAAATATAGGCCGTCATGGAAGCAAAACCGAACTTGAGGATCAATAAAGGCCCCATCAGATACGGCACGGCTTCGCTGGGAAACGGTAGGGTAAGCCAGAAGAAAGGGCTTCCCAACAAGTAGAAGGTATAGGAGCCGATTGTGTTGGCGCCCAGGTCGGTGGTCCAGCTCCAAAAGAAATCGCCGCTGCGGACAGCATCATGGATCATTTGGTAAAAGGGCACCTGCTGGACGTTAAAATCCCCGTAATAGAGGAAATATCCCTGGTCGTAGAGAATAAAAGGGAGAAAGAATAAAAAGGAAACCGACGCCCCCAACAAAAAAGCTTTTAGAAAAAAATGCTCCTTTTGCCGGAAACGCTGCATCAGGTCTTGCGTCAAGGGGGACACCTCCAGTAAAAGTTACTTGATAGCAAAACAGGGGGCGAAAACCCAAACAGGGGGTAGAGGCTTTCGATCCCAACGCTTTGTCCCATTATAACATGCCGATTGCGTAAAGTACAACGGCGGAAAGGAAGAGGTTTTGTAAAAAATGGAAAATTCTCTTATCCGCTTAAGAAGCTGGTGTTTTTCCATGCAATTGTATTATAATAGCTTTAGCTTACATCCGGCCTAAAAGGAAGGGGAAATGCCACCGATGAGCAAACACTTTTTTGCTATGCTGTCCCGCATGAAGTACATCAACCGTTGGGGGTTGATGCGCAATACCAGGGAAGAAAACCTGTGCGAACACTCTCTGGAGGTAGCGGTTCTGGCGCATGCCCTGGCGGTTTTGCGCAATACCCGTTTCGGCGGCCATGCAGACGCCGAGCGCGCTGCGCTTCTTGCCATGTTTCACGATGCGAGTGAAATTATTACCGGGGATCTGCCCACACCGGTAAAATACCACAGCGCGGAAATACGGGACGCCTACCGTAAAGTGGAAGAAGAAGCGCGGCAGCGTTTGCTGGCGTTTTTGCCGAAGGATTTGCGCCCTGCTTATGAGCCGTTGCTGCACAAACAGAAGGAGGAGGAAGAGCTTTGGAAACTGGTAAAAGCGGCGGACAAGCTTTCTGCCCTGATCAAATGCCTGGAAGAGCGGCGGATGGGAAATTTGGAATTTGAAAAGGCAGAACAGGCCCTGCGGGAATCGATAAGAGCCATGGCACTGCCGGAGGCAGACTGTTTTATGGCGGAGTTTCTGCCATCTTATTGCTTAACATTGGACGAGCAGGAGCTACGTTAAACTTTTTTACAATTTTCTTACATAAATGTAAGAAAAAGAGGGGGAATTCAGCGCGCTGAAGTTTGCTTATTTTGAGAACTTGATGTATAATATCAAATTATGACGACATAAGACGATGTGAGATACAAGGAGAGTGACACCTTTATGCCAAATAGCAGAGGAAACCGTCCCCAAGATAGGAGGCCTCAAGGCCGGCGCCCTCAGGGCGGCCATTCGCGGCAGCAATATGAAGAGATCTATTCCAGTTCCAGCCGCGTTCCAAGAAAACGAAAAAAGAAAAAGCTTTCAACGGGCCGTAAGGTCTTGAACGCGTTTATCGTATTTTTCTGCGTAATCTTGGCCATGGCGGGCGGCGTGATATTATATACCAATAACCTACTGATGGGCAGCTACAAACCGCTCGACCCTACCGAGAGCATTGATTTCAGCCTGCCGAGCGCAGACGCGGAGGATTTGGCGAATTTGCCCAGCGTGCCCGAGGTAACGGCGCTTAATAGCGACAGCGAGGTGCTCAATATCCTGCTGATCGGCGCCGACGACAATGGGAACAGCGATACCATGATGCTGCTCTCGCTCGATAACCGGCACGGGAAAATAAAATTGACCTCTTTTATGCGTGACACGTATGTCAGCATTCCCGGAAAATCGCAGGGCAAACTGAATTCCTCGTACGCGGGAGGCGTTTCTAAGGTTATTGAGACCATTGAGCGCAACTTTGGCGTTGATATTGATAAATACGCCAAGGTGGATTTTAAATGTTTTGAAGAGGTTATCAATATTTTAGGCGGCATTGAAATGACCGTAGACGATGCGGAGGCCGAGCAGATCAATATCTGGGCGCCCAACGATACCCCCCTGCCGGGCGGCGGCACCTATACCTTGACCGCATCCCAGGCGCTTGCCCATTCCAGGAACCGCACGTCTGGCCGCTGGGACTGGGGCCGCACACAGCGGCAGCGCGAGGTCGTTGAGGCAACCATCAACAAGTTAAAGACCAGCGCCAATCCCGCCCAATTGATCCAGATTGCGAATAAGGTTATGCCCTATGTCACTACCGACCTGACCCCTTCCGATATCTATTCCCTGGCGATGAACTCCGGGAAATATATCGGTTATCCCATCGAACAGTTCCGTCTGCCCAGCGACAATAACGTTTCAGAAGCAAGCGTGAGAGGCTGGGGTTCCGTATTGGTTATTGACGATATGGAAAAGGCCAGAGATGACCTGGAAGCCTTTATCTATGGGGACGGCGCCCCGGAAGGCAGCGCATGGGACAGCAATGACCGCGTAAGATAGTCCATAAAAATCAAAGAACAGGCCCCAAAGGAATACCATAATATCCTTTGGGGCCCTTGCTTTGTTTAGTGCTTCTTTTCATGCAACAGCAGGGTGGTTTGCCCGCCGTTCATGGAAAGGATTTTTTGTTTGATTCGAGCATGCTTTAATTGGGTACGCACCATATCCTGCAAAACCTTTCCTCCATGAAATCCGTGGATCACGACGATTTCATGGATGGTACCGTCCGTCCGGTTAAGCAGCAGCTCCAATTGCTTTTTGGCTTCGGCGGCCCGCATACCGTGGATGTCCACTTCCAGCGTCCATCCATATTTTCGTTCCAGCATTACGTTTCCTCCTTGGTATCAGGTTCCTTTTTTAGATAATCGACAGGCCGCCCGCAGCCGGTGCAGTAATCCATTCCGCCGTATAGCCGCGTCCCGCAGTAGGGGCATATAAGCTCCAGAGGGCGAAGGGCTTTTCCACTGGGATCCCGTGTCAGCGGCTTCTTTTCCTGATGCTTGTAACGCAGGACTAGCAGGAGCGTGAGGGCAATGAGGAATAGAAGGGCGCAGAATCCACCCAGAACTGAGGCAAAGGTACGATTGAGCCAACGTTTTTCTGCATAGAAGGAGGTTGCTTCTGTAGGCGAGAAGGTACGGGTAATCAGATTGGTTCCGGTTTCATCGGTATAAAGGTACCCGATTTCACCGGAAAAACCGGCCTGTTCACAGAACTCCCTAAGGTCTATTTTATCTTCGATGGTCGTCTTATGAAAGAGCTGAAAGCCTTCGTCCATTTGCAGGAAAAGGCGGTTGCCTTCCCCAAAGAAGGATTCTAAGGCGGCGTTGATTTCGGGGATGCCCCCGGATAATGTGAGGGTACAAACCGCGCCCTGCTGCTGTATGGAGGCGTTTGGAACCGCCTGCTTGTCAAAATAGCCGGCCGCCTGTTTTGCCCCCGCCTGCGCGCCGGGACCAATAAAAACAAATTCCATATCCCTTTGGTAGGAGTTTTCCCCGGTTTTGACCATAGAGAGGTTTAACGTGTCCAGTTCGAAGGAAACGTCGCTCTGAATCCGGAGGCGCAGATAATTTTGATCCCCATACAGGGAGAACCCGTCCCGGCCCAGATAGCCGGAAGCGTCCTGCCAGCCGCCGCTCCAAATCTGCCCTCCAGAAAGGCCGGCGCTGCTGTCGGTTTGAAAATAATACTCCACAAAAGTCTTGCCATGACGGCCGGAGAGGAAGGAAGAAAAGTCGGCGGTTTCCTCAAAAACCAATTCCTTACTGAAGATGTTTTCCTCTTCCCGCGCCAATGTACAACGGGAGGCGGGGGAGTCCAGAGCCACCGCCGTTTTTTCTTCCAATTCCCGGCTGTCTTCGGCCAAAAAGGTCACCGTAAAAAGCCGGCCGGTTGAAAGGCTTGTCCATTCGCCTTTGCCGCCGGCGGGGACAAGCCCATCCATGTACGCTTCCAATTTGGCGGAAAGCTTGTCACAGGTACTTTTTGGAAGCTGATAGGAAACGGTACGTATAAAGGAGCCGTCAAATTTGAGCTTGGTGTCCAGCGTAACCTTATCCACCGGCAGATACGAAAAGCGCTCAACCGAAACGCTGTCTTTCTGCGAGGAATAGGTTTGCCCCTCATACTGGACGTCCGTTTTGCCGCTGGTGAACAGGGCGGCCCCTTCCGGGATCAACGCCTGTTCCTGTGCGGCGTCGTTTAGCCACGTCAGCAGATCGGTAGCGGAGAAATCCTCCGCCAGACGGAACCCTTGGGTAAAAATCCCGTCAGGGGAAGAGAATTCTATAAACGGTTCCCTTCCCAGCAGTTCGGCGGTCTTACGGGTATAGTCTTCCAGGTTGTCAAACGAGAAGGTAAACCGATAACGCACGGTGTCGCCTTCCCCCGCTTTTTCCCACTTGAGGTAGGAAGGGCATGTCTTGTTCAGCAGAAAATCGACAGAGGCCTCTCCGTCCGGCAGACGGTCCTGCAGATCCTTCCGCGAAGCGGCGCAGCTAACTGTGCGGGAACCGGAAAAATGATGGTCAAACGCCATCGTATTATGGAGTTCTGTTTCCGTCCTACAGCCGCATAGGGTAAGAAGGAATAGGGCGAGCAACGAAAACAGGATACAACGAAAGTGTCTAGTCATAACGGTTCCTCCTGAGGGGATAGCCCGGTTCAGTTAATCCGGGAGAGTGCAAGACCATTATACTATTTTTCCGCGCGATTTACCAGAGCGGGTTCCAATGGCGGAGAAAAATTATCAGGTAGCACGATGCATTCCGCGGTTAGGTATGATATAATAAAAAGGAAGGAAATCCGCCTTTTGACGGCGGTAAGGAGTGGGTTAGCATGGTAGTAGTAGATATCCGTAATGTATTTGCCATACGGAACGTAGAACTGATCGAGGTAAGCAACGATTTTATTTACTATGCCGAAGAAAAGCGTGAAGAAGGGCACAACAACCTTTTTCTGTTGGAATACAACCGCGTATCCCGCCGGGAACGGATTGTGGCCAATTATTCTTTGGACGACCCTACTTTTGTGCAGCACATTTTTTCTTTTGGCGACAGCATTATACTTCTGTTGGAAAATGGAAACAGTGATGTGTGGGTTTTCCGCATAGACAAAAATACGGGCCAGGAAACAGCGTGCACGCAGATTAACTGCATCGGTTCGTTTGCAGGCTGTAAAGCGCTGGACAAACGGCATATTTTGGTGTATACAGTGGAATCCGGAGAGTTCAGCGCTCTTTTTCGGGAGTATAGAAAAATTACGGGCTGTACAAAAATTGCTTATTTATACGATTTGAATGAGAATAAAAAGTATTTTGTCAAAAATCCGTTGCTTTGCCAGATGGCAGAGGAAAACCTTCTATGCTACCAAAGCCCGGAAGGGCGGCAGGTGGTCCTGCTGCAACCTTATGGGGACGAGGCCTTCAAAGAAAAATGCTACCGGGAGGCCCGCTGGATCAACGGCGAGATACGAGACAATGTCTGGCTATGCCCATTAAAAGGGATGATAGCCTCCATTCAGGAGGGCCGCGAAGAATTGGCGCTTAAGCCGGTTATCACGGCGGGGACGAATGGCTTGGCCCGTTACATCGGTATGGATAACCGGAACTTGTATTTTCGTGCCAAACATTTTCCTTCCGGTATGGAACGGCTTTGTGCTTATCACAAACAAGAAGGCGGCATTCAGGTGCTGGCGGATTTGGAGCCGGTGGATGGAATAGACCGGTATTATTATATCGATTATCAAGAGGCGAAGCTTTACTTGTTGGAAGAAAAAGAAGATACCCGGCGAGTCAAGGGGATATTAAACAGCGCGGTAGATGCGGAGTACGAAAAAAAGCTGGGGGACTTTGTCGGCTGTATAGAAGACCGGTTTGTAATAACAAGGAAAGTGATCAACAAAGAAGACGGTACATACGACTTTGAATACAATTCGATCTTTGACAGCAAACAAGGTACAGAAGAAAGCTTTGAGTGCAAATGCGCCATACGCGGCAACACATTGGTAATATACTAAATGTATTAAATTTTGTTTCTTTAACAAAATGGATCGAAATTTGTTATACTAAAAGTTAAAAACCAAAATAATACAACAAAAAGAGGAATTTTATCGAAACCCATTTAAAATATACAAGACATAGGCTAATTTGGCCCGTTGCCGGGAAAATCCCATTGATAGGTGCCGCAGTCTTGCCCAGACTCTTTGTTCACTCTATAGGGCCAAAAATGGTGCGCCATGCATAAGAGAACCGCATACATTGAGCGGGAGGACAACAGCTGTAAAGCGTAATACCGGCCACTTTCCTCTTATTGTTTTCCGATGCATTCCAATCATATCCAGATGGTAATGGCGTTAGGGGATCTATATTACAAGGTTTGCCCGGCTTGGGCCCTACAGGCTGGTTGGGGGGCGACGGCTAATGAAGCTTCGGAAAATGAAACTTTACCGCGGCATGTACTTATAAGGAAGAAACGTATGGCAAGCCGTTCCCCTTTCCATATTGCTTCCCGGATTAGACTAGGGAAAACCAAGGTTCGTAAAAAAGATCGCCATGAGGTGCATTTTCTGACCTCATGGCGTCGTCTATTTTTTAATCTTCGTGTTTTAAGGTTTCCTCAGGCTCCGATTCCGGTTCCTCACGTACGACCAATATACGGGAGATCCGACGGTCTTCTACTTCATCCACGGTAAAACGGATGTTTTCCACGTGTATGGAAGGATGCTGGCCCGGTAAGGGGATTTGTCCTAACCGTTCCACCATCAGGCCGGCGATGGTATCGTAATCCCCCTCCGGCAGGTCTATATCCAGCAGTTCGGAAATTTCATCGATAGAGGTGGATCCGTCCACGGTAAAGGTGTTGTCATTTACCTGCGTTATTTCTTCTTCTTCCTGGTCGTATTCGTCCTGAATGTTGCCCACGATGGCTTCTACCAGGTCTTCCATGGTGATGAGGCCCTCGGTTCCGCCGTATTCGTCTACAATGATGGCGATTTGTGTTTTGCTGGCGGTCATTTCGGCAAAGAGTTCGCTGCAGCGTTTGGTTTCCGGTACAAAAACAGGGGAACGCATGAGATCTGTCAGCTTCATTTCCGCAGGGACTTCGGAACAAACGTATTTTAATAGATCTTTTACATATACAATCCCTACAATATTATCAATATCATCCTGATAAACAGGTATGCGTGAATACCCTTTGGTAATAGCAAGGTTCACCGCGTCGCTCACCGGCTCGCTGTCTTCTACGGCGGCCATGTCCATGCGGTGGGTCATGATCTCGTTGACCGTAATATCGTCAAATTCGAAAATATTGGCGATCATATCCTTTGCCGTTCCTTCTATGACGCCCTTCTCTCTGCCGGCATCCACCATTAGCAGAATTTCTTCTTCCGTTACTTCTTCTTCGTCGGCGTTGGGGTCGAAGCCAAGCAGGCGAACCACCAAATTGGTAGAGGCGGAAAGGAAGCGGATAAACGGGCTGAAAACGGTAGCGATTCCCTGGAGGATACCCACTACTTTAAAGGAAATCTGCTCTGCACGCTGCATTGCGATTTTTTTAGGCGCCAGTTCTCCCAAAACCAGAGAGAAATACGAAAGGATCAAAGTAATGATAACGGTGGAAATGCTTTCTACCACAGGGCGCGGCGCGGGGATAAAGGACAAAGAATTTGCCAGCATACCGGCGAAGCTTTGGGCGGCCGACGCCGAGGTCAGGAATCCGGACAGCGTTACGCCGATCTGGATAGTGGAGAGGAATTTACTGGTGTTAGTGGTCAGCTTAAGGACTTTGGCGGCGCCTTTGTGGCCTTCCTCCGCCATTTTGCGTATTTTGTTGTCGTTCAGGGTGATAATTGCGATTTCTGACATTGCAAAAAAAGCGTTGAACAGGATTAAAACGAGCAGCAGCAAAAGCTGCCAAATTATGTTTCCGTCGGGTTCGGGAGGCATGTAAAAGAAAACCCCTTTCGTTGTCAAAGATATCCCTGAGGCACTTGCCAGGGTAATATCTTATATTGTACGGGAAAAAGCGCCCGATGTCAACGCTTATCGGCTTTGCTGCGAAAGTGTGAGGAACCGTGCGGCAAAGCCAAAGGGCGCCACTTGGCTGGTAGAACGGAAAAAGAGGAAAAATAAGCGAATATAAGCTTTTTACACAAGCAAAAAGGCGATATGCCACTCAGTTGGGCATATCGCCTTTTCATTTTATCTGCGGTACCGCCGCCCGTTTTTCGGGCGCAAGGGCTTATCGGGAGTATCATCAAAATATTCGTCGGATAAAGGTGGAATTTTATCGGCGCCAAACAGGGGCTCGTCGTATCGGCCGCTTTTCTGATTGGAAATGGGCTGAGGTGAGGCGAAGAAATCCCGAATTTCTTCCGTGGGCTCCACATCGTTTTTCCCGGAAGCTGCCTGGCGGCTGGTTTTCCGGCGATGTAGGACGGCTTTGATCCCAATGCCCAACCCCAAACCGATCAACAGAAGAACACCTCCGCCCGCCAACAGGATCCACAGAGGAGGCGTTTTGCCGGAGTCTCCCCCGTCGTCCGGCAAAATACTGAGGCCGGCGGTCTGCAAATGGTCGGAGATAGCGGTATCGCCATAAAAAGCGGAACGATAAGCTACCACACCGTCCTTTCCAACGGTGACCTCTTCCGCCAACAGAAAGGTATATTGGTCTTCCATCCCATAAATGTACACCGTTTCCCCTTCCGAAAAGCTTGTTTGTACCGAAATAAGCGCGCTGCCGGGCAGTGTACCGCCGCCGAACGTAAAGCAATAAACGTCCGGATCTCCCACAACCTGCTGGAAGTCGGAGGCATGCGGATTATTTTTTTGAAATTGTATTGGATAACCTTCTTCCTCCCGTTCCAATGAGGAGGTCAGGTCGTATCCGCACAGGCGCAAAGTAGCCCCTTCATAGGTAAGGACAAGGGCAACGCCTGGATATTGCTTCATTGCCTGTAGGATCGAAGCATCCAGTGAAGTCAGAGTGGCGGTGACCGTACCTTGGCCATAAGCCTTGCCCAATGCTTCGATCTGCTCCACCGTTTCCTGCGGTGTGGTAATGGGGTTTAAAGCTGTTAAAGAAGGGTCGTACTGCGGGGCAATGGCGCGCTTTGCGATGATGTTGTAAATTCTGATGTCTCCGTTTTCCGCTGTACATGTCACTTTGATGGAATTGTCATTGCTTTCCTTCAGGGTGCCGTCGCCTTCCACGATGGGCGGCATAGCCTTTTCGTCTTCCGCTTCGGCGGTTACGGTGATCTGTTCGGTTTCATACGGGAGCCAGACCACGTAATTGAGCGTTTCCGGATCAAAAGCCGGAGAAAGCGAACCGGTATCTACCGTCAGGGAGGAAAGGCGGTTGTTGCCGCTCAGGGAAGCCGCATTCTGTGCGCGGGTGGCATGAATGGCGTAGGTTTTGGTACCTCCGTTTTCGGCGGTGACCGAGATGCGGATTTCAGCGGTTCCGTCTTCCG
>CAMMKL010000013.1 GCA_946497265.1 uncultured Clostridia bacterium
CCGCAGCGGGCCCCACATCGCCTGGGGTTTCTGCTTCCCTCTTGCGGCGCGTATATAGCCTTGCACAGTAAGCTCCTGCCCTATTCCACTCAATTCGCGCTCAGTTTCCGCCCGGCTCAAAGCGTCGAAAACGGTGTCAATGTAGGTAATCTCTTGTTCCGCCTGCGCAATCTGCACCGTAAGCATTTGTTCCGCTGTACGGGCCTTGCGGTAATCCTTGTAGTATTTTTGGGCGTTTTGCGCCGGGTCCAGGGCCGGATCGAGCCGTATGGTAACCGGCTGCATCCCTTCATAGAAATTTTCCAGCGTAGCGCTTACAGCACCCTTTTCCAATCGGTATAAGTTCGCGTTAAGCAAATCCCCACACACCCTAAGCTGTTCCCGGTTGGCGCACTGTTCCAGCTCGGCGCGCTGTGCGTTTATTTTTCGGCTCAGGCGGTCGGAATGATTGGCCAACAGTCGTAGAAGATCCTGAGATTTTACGCGCATGCGCTCAATGCGATCCCGCTCGGCGTAAAAGTCATCCAAAAGTTCGGAAAAACTTTCCTTTCTGCTTACCACTGCCGCCCTTCCATATTGTGTAATGTCAAGAAAGGAAAGATCAAGCGGTTTTCCCTTCGGTTCGCTTATCATACAGGGAACACCGGCCGTCGCGCGTATGGTCTGCGCCGTGCGGTTTAAAAAGAAACAGAGCCTTTCCTTATGTTCCGGGGTCAACTCTTTTGAAAAAAGCTCAGCACCCCGCCCGGTTAAGTGCTCCAGTTCCCGGCAGACAACGGGCGATACCCCTTGCAGGGTGTTTAAAAGGGCCTTGTTCAACGGTTCATTTTTGGCTCTTTTCGTAAGCCGCTCCAATACCTCGTCCGCCCCGCAGGAAAGCAGGCACAATTTATCCTGCGGCGGCGGAAGCTGGTATCGCAGGCCTGGTAGGATTAATCGCTGGGAAGACATCTCGGCGTCTACCCGTTTGAGAGCGTCTACGATTTTTTCTTCTCCATCCAACAGGATGACGTTGCTGTATTTCCCCATGATTTCGGTAACCAGGGTAAGGCGTACAGTGTCCCCTAAGTCATCGGTGGCGTCAAAATCAAAGTACAAAAGCCGCTCCAGCCCCGGCTGCCGGATTTCAGCCAGCTTTGCGCCTGAAAGCCGTTTGCGCAGCAACATGCAAAGCATTGGCGGGATTTTGGGATTCTCCGGTACAAAACGGGTAAACTGCACACGCGGGCTGTTGGCGCGGGCTGAAAGCAGCAGCTTGTACATTTCTTGCCGCGTGCGCAAAAAGACCACCAGCTCATCCCGGTTAGGCTGATAGATTTTGTCCACACGCGCTCCCAGCGCCGCTTGTGTGATCTCCTGTTTTAAGTGGCGTAAAAAAGCTCCGTCCAGTGCCATATAGCTCCTCCATCCTGTCTTTGCTTATTATTATAAATAATGGACTCCGTCTGTTCCGGAGGTGGACAAAAGAAAATCGACTTCCTCGAATTGCCTTTGGAGCATTTTTGCTAAAGGAGACAATACAACATATTCCGTCTTAAAATGGCCGGCGTCCACAACAGTAAGGCCCGCATCTCCGGCGGCCAGCAGCTCATGATGTTTGATTTCTCCGGTTACAAAAGCGTCGATCCCCTGTTCGGCCGCTTCGAAAACCATATCCCCACCCGCTCCCGAACAAAGGGCGACGGATTTGACCGGCTTTTTCCCCGAAAGCCAGCGAACGCCTTCACAGGCAAGGGCGTGCTTGACATACATCGCAAACTCCCGTGGCGTGTAGCTTTCCTTTAGGATACCGTAAAGGGCGTAAGCCAGCGGCTCTCCCCCGCAATCCGGCGTGTGCCAGCGAAGCGTTTGAAGCTCCGTAAGGGCAAGCGCGCGGGCCAGGGCAGTATTTACCCCTTGGGGAGACAAATCCAAGTTTGTATGGGCGCAAATAGCCGTAATACCGGCTTGTGCCAGGCGGTAAGGGGTACTTTCGGAGGTAAGGCGCCGTACCGGCTGAAAAATGACTGGATGATGGCTGATAATCAGCTGGCATCCCCGTTTCTTGGCTTCCTCCACCACTTCGGCCGTGATATCCAGCGCCAGCAAGGTACGCTGTACCGGCGCATTAGCGCTGCCCACGAGCAGGCCCGCATTATCGAAGGAAAGCGCCGTGCGAAAAGGCGCGAAGGAGTCTATATAACGATAGATTTCACCAACGTTTATCATGTTGCTTCCTCCTTGGTTAATGAAGTTAACTGCCGAACGATCTCTTCCAGTTCCTTTGCCATGCTCTCCTCTCCTCTGGCACGCCTGCCCTTGAGGCAGTTTTCCAGGTGCCGGATTTCCCGCAAGATATACTCGCGCGCTTCGGCGCCATCTTCGTATCCCAACAATCCAATAAAAGGAAACAATGGTCCTGCCTGCCATTCTCCGGCCTGCCAGCGTACCAGCATGACCGAATACACCCGGCCCTCGGAACGCACTGCGTTTTCTTTTTCGACCCGGTATCCCTCTGCCAAAAGCCATCGGCGCAGTCCCTCCGCCGAAGTCATACATTGTAGGATCAATGTTTTGCCATCCTTTAGCCAGGGGGCTTTTGATAAAATTTGAACCATAAGGTCTCCGCCCATTCCGGCGATCACGACGGTATCTGCTTCCTGGGCAGAGACTGCGGAAAGACCATCGGATAAGCGGGTTTCCACCAACTCTTGGACCCGGTACTTATGTATATTTTCCTGCGCACGATGAAGCGGCCCTTCCCGCAAGTCACAGGCCAATGCATGCGTTATCGTTCCGCGCCGGGCAAGCCATACGGGAAGATAAGCATGATCGGTGCCGATATCTGCAAGCTTCGCTCCCTGCGGTACCAGCCGGGCGCAAGCGGCAAGCCTCGGACTCAACTGAAACAGTGGTCTGCCGTTCACGGCACGCCCCTCCTATATAACGTTATTTCACAAAAAGGCACAGCGCAGGCTTTTTGGCCCTGCCGCTGTGCCCCGCTGCATGTTTTTCAACAAGACATCTCAATTATTGCTTATTCATATGATCGTTAATCTTTTTCACCAGCTCGTCCGGGTCAACGCCATGCACCATGCAGGCCTGCTCCAACGTCTCGCCTCTGGAGGCAGGGCAGCCCAGGCAATGCATGCCGATTTCCAGGAAAAGGGGCGCTGTGGTGCGATCCATATCTAGAATATCGCCAATAATGGTGTCTTTAGTTACGCTTGCCATTTTGATTTCCTCCTTATTAAAACTATCATTATTATAATCTCCCTACACGGGCTTTGCAATACATTTCTGTACAATGCCGAGGAAGTTTCTTGGTTTGGCAGAATCCCATACTTAAAACAGAAAGGGCCACTATCATAACAAAAAGAAATATACGTCTGCTTGCTCTTTATACGCAACCTCTTATATGCTTTATGTATTAAGGACGATTGAACCCTCCCGCCCCCGTTTTTCACCAAACATTCAAGCCGGAATTTCTTTTACCACAACCGCAATCACAAAAAATCTTCTTTCCCACCGTTTTGATTGCTAAATCCTGAAACGTTTTACACATCAGTCATAATGGTGGATGCAGATCTTTTCCCGTTGATAATCGCATGCCTTTCTTTTACTACAACAAAAAATACTCATATTATTTTAGTTTCTCTTGGATACATTTGTTTTCAAGCATTGTAAATGCCCGTGGATTACTCTGAGGAATGCATAGAACAGCGTTTGTTAACAGGATAATCTTATTTCGCTTTTTGAGGCATTAAAAACGCTCCGAAGAAAACTTCGGAGCGTCCCACCGTGCATATGAACGAAGAAACGAAATTATTCTTCTCTCATCTTTGCAAAGCACTCGCTGCAATAGACCGGACGGTCTTCACGAGGCTTGAAAGGCACTCTTGCTTCTTTGCCGCAGGCGGCGCATTCTGCTACATACATTTCGCGCTCCGGCTTCGCGGCATTCTTACGGGCATCGCGGCAGGCCTTGCATCTTTGCGGTTCGTTTACGAAACCTTTGGACGCATAGAATTCCTGTTCGCCGGCTGTGAAAACAAATTCACTGCCGCATTCTTTGCAGATGAGAGTCTTGTCTTCGTACATTTGATATACCTCGCTTTGGATTATAAAAATTTGCCCTTGGGCGGATTTGCACCGCCGCCTTTGATGATCAACGCTCTTTTTAAGCTACTTGGGCATATAAACGGCTATTCGCCGCTGTTCACAACATCAGGTTACTGTTTTTCTCAGCTTCCGGCGGATACGTTGAAGGGAATTGTCTACAGATTTAACCGTCACGCCCAGCCGTTGTGCGATTTCCTCATAAGTGCGACCGCTGAGATATAAAACCAATACCTTAAACTCCAACCCTGACAATGCTTCTTCGATACGCCTTTGAATAAGTTTAAAATCCTCGCGATTGATAACCAAAGTTTCCGGGTCAATCTGTTGCGCCGAGGTAAACTGATTTTCTATATCGCCGTTTTCATTATGAAGGGAAATGAAGCTGTTCAGTGGAATATGCTTTTGCCGCGCCGCAGAACGATACGCGCCCAACATCCTGCGTTCAATACAAATGCCTGCATAAGTGGCAAAGCTGGCTTTTTCCGTTTCCCGGTAAGCCAAGGCCGCATTCAAAAGCCCCAGCGTACCTTCCTGAAACAGATCGTCCGGCTCAAGCCCCATCTTACGGAATGCAAAAGCTTTTTTTCGTATCAACGAGGAGTAGCGCAAGGCCAGTTCGTCAAACGCCGGCTCTTCCCCCCCGCGTATCCGTTGAGAAAGCTGTGCGTCGGTAAGCGACTTCAGGCCAACGTTTTGGTCAGGTTTTGCCAAACTTGCCACCTCATGGTTCTACGTTTTCACACTTTTCTATATCATACCTCATCTCCTATCGAATGTCAACAATTTTTTGTATAAAAAAGAAATATATTTTTATCCGCTTGTAGCGATAGTGAACACCACAGTTTATATCATATTTTTAATATAAAAACATGGACTATATAAATAATAAATATTATAATATAATAAATGCTTTGATGATAAATAGGAGGGTATTATGGTTTCTCATATCAACAGCATAGGGTTGTGGGGATTGGAAGCATTTTTGGTAGAAGTGGAAGCTTCCGTCGCAGACGGTCTGCCGGTTTTCGACTTGGTTGGCCTGCCCGACACAGCGGTAAAGGAATCCCGGGAACGGGTACGCTCCGCTTTAAAAAACTGCGGTTTCCACATGCCGGTGGGACGGATCACGATCAATCTGGCACCCGCCGATGTCCGAAAAGAGGGCGCGATATACGACCTGCCCATCCTGCTTTCCCTGCTGGAAGCTTCCGGGCAGCTTTCCGCCGATTTAGAGGATTCTGTATTTCTAGGGGAACTGTCCTTGTCAGGCAATGTACGGCCCATAAATGGAGCTCTGCCTATGACCATCGAAGCCAGGAACCGCGGTTTCCGCCGAATCTTTCTGCCGGCTGCAAACGCGGCGGAAGGCTCTGTGGTAACGGGGATTGCGGTTTTTCCGGTAGAAAACCTGCCCACCCTGATGAAGCATTTAAACGGGGGTGCGGCTTTGCCTTCGCCTTCGTTATCATTACCAAAAGCCGCACCACAGGCTTCCTTAGCCGATTTTTCGCAGGTAAAAGGGCAGTTTTTTGCCCGCCGTGCGATGGAAATTGCCGCTGCGGGCGGGCATAACATTTTATTGATCGGCGCGCCGGGAACCGGCAAAAGCATGCTGGCCAAACGGCTCCCCACCATCCTGCCGGATATGACCTTTGAAGAAATGATAGAAACGACAAAAATCCATTCCATTGCAGGGATCCTCCCCCGGGAATCCCCTCTGATCCGTACCCGCCCATTTCGTTCCCCTCATCATACGGTTTCCCCGGTGGCTTTGGCGGGCGGCGGGGCGGTTCCCAAGCCAGGCGAACTCTCACTCGCCCACAACGGCGTATTGTTTCTGGATGAGCTGCCCGAATTTCCCCGAGCCGCCTTGGAAACCTTGCGTCAGCCGTTGGAAGACGGCGTTGTTACCATTTCCAGAATCAACGGAACCCTCTCTTACCCCTGTTCCGTGATGCTGGCCGCCGCCATGAATCCCTGCCCTTGCGGCTATTTTGGACATCCCACCCGGCAATGCATCTGTTCTCCTTCCGCTGTGAGCCGGTATCTAAACCGCATTTCCGGCCCTTTGCTGGACCGGATCGACCTGCAGGTGGAGGTGTCCCCCTTGGATTTTAAAAGCTTAAACTCAAACGTGCCGTCGGAAAGCTCCTTTGAAATCCGCAGCCGGGTCAACGCCGCCCGTAAAATACAAAACGAACGCTATCGCGGCCTGCCGGTTTCTTGCAACGCCCACTTGCCCGCTTCTCTTGTTTCGGAATGCTGCCGGATGAAAAAGTCCGCGCAGGAGCTATTGGGAAATGCCTTTGACCGGCTGGGGCTTTCCGCCAGAGCCTACGATCGCATTCTGAAGGTTTCGCGTACTATCGCCGATTTGGAGTCTAGCCCCGATATTGAAGCTGCACACATCGCAGAGGCAGTGCAGTATCATACCCTAGACCGCAAATATTGGATGGAAAGCCACGGAAACAGCCTTTGATAAAGCTGCCCCTATAGTTACTATTTTTACCTTAGTAACTATAGGGGCTATTTGTGATATTTCCCATCGTTTGCAATTTGAAAGGCGCGATAAATCTGTTCACAAAGCATCACGCGCGCCAATTGGTGTGGAAACGTCATGGGCGACATGGAAAGTTTGTGTTTTGCAGCCCTCTTGACGTCACCGGAAAGCCCCCACGAGCCGCCGATGGCAAAGGCAAGCTTGCTAATCCCATTGACGGCGGCCAATTGAAGCTCCTTAGATAACGCGGGCGAAGACATCTCGCGGCCTTCTATGCACAAGGCGATCAGCGCGGCCGATCCTGTTTTGGCAAGAATGCGGGCCCCTTCTTCCTTTAAAGCATGATCAATTTGTGCTTGGGAGGGGTTTTCCGGCACCCGGCTTTCCTCCAATTCCACAATGGAAAACCGGCAAAAACCGGATAAGCGTTTGGCATATTCGGCGCAGGCTTCTTTCCAATACTTTTCCTTTAGTTTACCGATGCATAAGATCTGAATCGACAACATACCAAAACCTCAAAACAGAACGGCCTTTTCCCCCAGGTTTTCCGGAGGGGCAACCATAAGCTGAAAATCAAGCCCTTCCTGCATGCCGCAGGTTTGCAAGCTGCACAAGGCAGTCTGATAGGCAAGCTGGGGCAAGTTATTTTCCCGGCTTAGATGCGCCAATACAAAGCGGGTGGTTCCGCTCTGCGCCAAAGCGGGCAGTTCTCCTGCACAGGCGGCGTTGGAAAGATGCCCGGTATTGGAGAGGATCCTCCTTTTGAGATAATACGGATAAAAGCCGTTTTGAAGCATACCGACATCATGGTTTGATTCCATTACCACAGCGTCGCAACCCAACACAGCATCAAACACCGCATCCGAAAAATAGCCCAAGTCCGTTGCGAACGCCGCCTTGCGGCCGTCCGCCGTATGTACTACATAGCCTACGCTTTCCCGGCTGTCATGCGAGGTGGGAAAAGCGGTTACCTGCATGCCGCATATACTCACACCGTTTTCACCGATAGCTTCTACTGGGAATTTACCATTTAAGATTCCCAGCTCCTCCATAGCCTGCAAGGTGCCCGGAGAGGAATAAACCGGGATATGATAACGGGTGGCCAGCACCCGCACCCCCTGCACATGGTCGGCGTGTTCATGTGTGACAAAAATTGCCTGAAGATCCGACGGCTCTAACGAATGGGCGCGCATAGCTGTTTCCAATTGTTTGGCGCTGCGCCCGGCATCTATGAGAATTCCGCTCCCAGACGAACCAATATAATAACTGTTTCCGTTGCTCCCGCTAAAAAGCGGGCATAACTTTGCCATCCGGCACCTGCTCCCTCAGCAAACGGCAGGAAAAAAGCAACATAGGCAGCTTTTTCACCTTATGCCATTTGAAACGTATAGGTTAAATTGCTTTTGAATTGGAATTTTCGTAAACGAAGGTCCGTCGGATATCTGCGCCGATCGCCTGAAATTTCTCTACAATATTTTCATATCCGCGTTCAATGTGCTCTACTTCATCAATCTGGGTGGTGCCCCTTGCCACCAAGCCGGCTATAATCATCGCTGCTCCCGCGCGCAGGTCGGTAGCCCGCACCGGAGCGCCCACCAGCTCTTTCACACCTTCGATCACCGCAATCTTTCCATCAACGGAAACCTGCGCCCCCAAACGGCGCAATTCATCCACATAGCGGTATCGGTAATCCCAAACGCTTTCATTCACAATACTGGTCCCATTGGCAATGGACAACAGCACGGTAAACTGCGGCTGCATGTCGGTTGGAAAGCCCGGATGGGGCATGGTTTTAATGTTGCATTTATTCAAAGGGCCGTCGCGCACAATGCGCACCGCTTCATCGTATTCCTCAACGGTAACACCCATTTCTTCCAATTTGGCCGTAATCGATTCCAGATGCTTCGGAATCACATTATGCACAGTTACATCGCCGCCCGCGGCCGCAGCCGCTACCATATAGGTACCGGCTTCGATTTGATCGGGAATGATGGAATACGTAGTGCCTTCCAAATGGGACACGCCCCGGATCTTTATTACATCGGTTCCAGCGCCCCGCACATCGGCGCCCATGGAGTTCAAGAAATTAGCCAAATCCACAATATGCGGCTCTTTCGCGGCGTTCTCGATGACCGTGAGGCCACGCGCCTTCACTGCGGCCAGCATAATATTCACTGTAGCCCCTACCGACACCACGTCCAAATAGATGTTATTCCCAGTCAATTGGTCCGCCTTGACGTCCACAATACCGCCTTCCAGGTTATAGGAGGCGCCCAGTGCGGCAAACCCCTTAAGGTGCTGGTCAATCGGGCGCACACCAAAATCGCAGCCGCCCGGCATGGCCACCACGGCACGGGAAAAGCGCCCCAGCAGAGCGCCCATCAAATAGTACGAAGCCCGCATCTGATGCACCTGCTCATAAGAAGCTACCGGAGAAACAATAGGACGGGGGTCGATTTCCAAAGTAGAATGGTTTACACTTTTTACTTCAGCGCCCATCTGGCGCAGTATACGGGCGATAATGGTTACGTCGTTTATGTTTGGGACATTTTCAATACGGCATACGCCGTCAGCCAAAATAGCAGCGGGAATAATGGCAACAGCGGCATTTTTTGCTCCGCTGATACTGACATCGCCAAATAATCTATTTCCACCCGTTATGATAAATCTATCCAACGCGGCACACTCCTAAAAAAATTTTATAATTTTTCTCTGAATCCAATAGTAAAAGAAAAATATCAATAGAAAAGCCGAATTTCATGGTACTAGTACATAAAAAATCGGCTGAAAGAAATCTATTATCAAACATATTGTAAGTTGCTAAACTCTTAAGTTAGGTAGATGATAATATAGAATCACTAAAAAGTCAAGAACAACTTTGTTACTTTAACCGGGAAATCTCTTTCATACTATAGAGTTTGCCCACCATAAAACAAATCATGAATATTGAAAAGGCTTTTCTAATATTTTTAAAATTTGAAATTTAAAAATAAATCCTGGTATCTTTTTTTCCTTTTTTCGGTAACTTTATCTATAAAAAAGGGAGTCTTTTTCCAAAAACAACCGTCTACACAAGAGGTCGAAGTCTTCCGAAAGCGGAGCTCGCACGGTATACGCTTCTCCAGAAACCGGGTGAAAAAATTTCACTAAATTACAATGAAGGGCTTGGTGGGAAATAAGTTCCCGGCTGCCGCCATACAAATCGTCCCCGGCAAGCGGATGCCCAAACGACGCCATGTGCACCCGGATTTGATGGGTTCGGCCTGTCTGAAGGCACAGCCCGAGCAAGGTATGCCCTTGAGCAGACGCAATCGCCCGCCACTGGGTCACAGCAGGCAGGCCGCCTTCGCCCGTTTCCCGCTGGATGCTGTGCCCGGCTTTTAAGCGGATGGGAGCATCGATCGTACCTTCCCCGCTAAGCTGCCCTTCGCAAACCGCAACGTATGTTTTATATACCGTTCCGGCTAACTTCGCCGCAGCAAAGCCGTCTTTCGCTACGACCACAAGCCCGGAAGTGTCTTTATCCAGCCGATTAACCGGGCGGAACGCCCAGTGTTCCCCCTGTTGCTCCGCATAGGTGCGGGCAACGTTTGCAAGCGTATCCTCTCCATTTCCTGGTGATGGATGCACCGCCATATGGGGCGGTTTATTGAAAACAACAAGGTGGGCATCCTCCCAGAGTACCGGGACGGGAACCGGTGACGGCGCTAAGGTATTGACGCTGTCCGGCAGGGTCAACGCTACCCGGTCGCCCCGGTGCAGCACCGCAGTAGCGAAAACCTCTTTTCCGTTTACCAGAAGCCCGTTCGAGGTCCGCTTCAATTTGGCAAGCATCCGTGCGGAAACCGAGCATTTGCTACGCAAAAACCCTTTGAGCGTTGCACCCTCATAATCAGCATCAACCACAAAGCGCAGCTGCGTCATGATCATCGCCTTGCTTTCTTCTTAAAATGAAGCCTCATTTATCATAACATATTTTAACATTGCTTCCAACCCTCCGCCTATATTTTCAACTCTTTCCAGTATGTTGGGCTAGGGTATACGCATCTTCAGCCAAGCAGAGGGTGCAAGCCTTTACCATGCGCCAGCCAAAAAAACAAGAAAAATACGGGAACTTAAAGTTCGCAGCTTCCAAAGGAATATGCTTACTCCATTCTCCATTGAGAATGATGATTTTGAAACGATTCTTTCAAATATTATCGTGAATACAAAAAGAGCTTTTATTGAACATATATTCAATAAAAGCTCTGAAATACTGATTAACTCTTATTATTTTACCTCTACTATCCAACCGAAACTATCTTCCAGTTTGCCCCACTGGATTCCGGTCAGATTATCATACAGTTTCTGGGAAATCTCCCCGATCTTTCCATTGTTGATAGGCATGATTTTGTCCCCCCATTTAAGCTCGCCTATCGGAGAAATAACCGCGGCGGTTCCAGTTCCAAACGCTTCTCTCAAACGGCCCTCGTCGGCAGCCTGCGCCACTTCCTGGATAGAGAGCTTGCGTTCGTTGACGGTATAGCCCCAGGAACGAAGCAATTCGATGGAAGACATACGGGTAATCCCGGAAAGAATGGAACCTTGCAAACAAGGGGTTACGATTTCATCACCAATTACAAAAAAGACGTTCATGGTGCCTACTTCTTCAATATACTTACGTTCTACGCCGTCCAGCCAAAGCACCTGGGTGTAATGTTGTTTCTCCGCCTCGTCCTGCGCTTTCAGGGAAGCTGCATAGTTTCCGGCAGTTTTCGTAAAGCCCATGCCGCCCCTCACCGCGCGGACATAATTTTGCTCCACATAAATTTTAACCGGATTAAGCCCCTCCGGATAATATGCGCCCACGGGCGAACAAATTACCACAAACAAAAGATGATGTGCCGGATGCACGCCTACATGGGGATCCACCGCAAAAATAAAGGGGCGAATATACAGGGAGGTGCCTTCGGTGGTTGGGATCCAATCCTGATCAACCGACACCAGCTTCTCAATAGCTTTTACACAGAATTCCTCATCAATCAGCGGGATACACAGACGTTCGTTGGAAACATTTAAGCGGGCCATATTTTTTTCCGGACGGAACAAAAGGACTCTGCCGTCTTTCGCCTTGTAGGCCTTCATGCCTTCAAAAACCTCTTGGCCATAGTGTAGGCACATCGCCGCGGGGTCAAGCGGAATCGGGCCGTAGGGCACAATCCTGGGATCATGCCAGCCTTCCCCTTCGTCGTAGTTCATCATAAACATGTGGTCGGTAAAAATAGAGCCGAAACCAAGCTTGGTCTCATCCGTGGGTTTTTGTTTTGGGTGTTTGGTCAATTCAACTTTGATTTCCTGCATTAGAAATCCTTCCTTCCCATAAATACAATCTTCTTAAAGTATAGCACTCCCTATATCGAATAACAAGCATCCCGGCTTAATTTTTGAAGATTGCACAAACATATTTTTCTTAAATCCCACATCATGGCGGATGCCTCCTGCAACTTATCCTATACATGGATTCATTTCAGATTTCGCAGCCCTTTTGGGTAGCGGTTTTTGAGTACGCCTCCCGATGCTTTTCCAAACCCCAAAGCCACGCCTTCCACGAAAACAGTGGTGAACCCCTTAAGCCTTTCTGAAATCCCGATTTCTTCTCCATGCAGATAGGAGTAAACCCTGGGATCTTCAAGCGGCAGATCCACCTTTTGCCGGCTTTCCTGCGCTTTGGACGCCATAAATAGGGCGTGCTCAGGCTCCAGGCGATTTTTTTTCTTTTGCGCTAAAAGGATGCCTGCACGCAACACGCCCAGGCCGGCCAGGTCCGGCAGCTCCCGCGGCAAAAGCAAAAATTTATCCTCCACCTGCACAATGCTTCCATAAGGCATTACAGAAAAAAGTTCCTTATAAAGCGCTTCGGCTAATCTTTCCTCCGGTTTTTTTTGCGCCGTAAATTCATATGAAGCAGGAGCATTGGAATTCTCTTGCAGACGGCGCATTTTTGCCACAAAATGGCCTTCACCCCCATCCATTGGATAGATACGCCGGGTTTTCTTCAAAGACGGCGTCCCATCCCCGCAGGAAGGAATCCCTTGGCGGCCGCCGGAAAGCCCCGTCTCTTCCAAAACAAATCCAGGATGCTTTTGCAAAAATGCAGATACTACCCCTTCGTTTTCCACAGGAGCGAACGTACAGGTGGAATACACCAACACGCCCCCTTCGCGCACCGCTTGCGCCGCGCTGTTTAAAATCGCTAGCTGGCGCGCGGCACAGGCCTCGGTATGCGCCAAGCTCCACTCTTTAACGGCCTGCGGCTCCCTGCGGAACATCCCCTCGCCCGAACAAGGGGCGTCTACAAGTACCTTATCAAAATAACCAGCCAGCCGTTCACACAACAAGTCCGGCCGGCAGCTGGACACCACCGCGTTGCGCACCCCCATCCGCTCCATATTGGAAAGCAGAACCTGCGCCCGGTTTCGTACAACCTCATTGCTCCACAATAGCCCCTGCCCCTGCAGCGCTCCCGCGATCTGGGTGGATTTGCCTCCCGGCGCAGCGCATAGATCCAACACCCGGTCACCGGGAACAGGCGCAAGTACGGTAACTGCAGAAGCAGCCGACGGCTCCTGTACATAAAAGGCGCCGGCATGGTGAAGCGGCTGCCTGCCAAGGCCGGCAGCCTGTTGTGGAATATAGTAACTACCCGTAGCAAAAGGCGCCGGAGTTAAGGAAAACGGAAGGAATCCCCGCAGCGCATCGGCCGAACATTTCAAAGGGTTGACCCGGATCGCCCGGAACCCCGGCTTATCATAACAAGCTTCAAATGCTTCGTATTCTTGTCCTAACAAATTTTTCATTCTTTTTTGAAATTCCAAAGGCAAAGCAGCCATTTTTTTACCCCCCAACCGAATAAAGCGGAACATCGCCTCACATACTAAGCCCAGACGGAATATCCCGTCAACCATAAGGAGGTGACTTTTGATGGATAACAGACAGAACAACCAGTTTGACAACCAGCAGAATAACAATTCTCAGAATAGGCAGAACCAAAACAGCCAGAATAAGAAAAACAACAATTCCCAGAACAAGAAGCAGCAGAACGGCCAGAACAGACAGGACAACCAGTTTGACAACTAAACTTCAGCTCGGTTAAAACGTTTGCTTTTGGACAAACTACCGGATGAAACATACCATCCCTCTTATTCTACAGAGGGATGGTATGTTTTTGTTTTCCTAATATAGAAAGGAACCAGAAGATAATACGTTTATTTCTGCTTATTGTTTGCTGCTATCCTTTTGTTTTTTCTTCTGTTTGTTTCGTTTGGAATTTCCCGGAATCCTTCGCCACTGATCTCTCCGGCATCCCCAACTATAATAAAGGCGTCCGGGTCAATGGAGTAGGCGATGTCGTGGACGCGGTGAACCTCCTGCCGGCGTACCGCGCACAAAAGCACTTCGCCCTCAATCCCGCTGTATCCTCCTCGGGATTTGAGCAGCGTCACGCCCCGGCTGATCTCCTCCATGATGACGTCGGCAATCTCCTTGCTTTGGCGCGATACAATGAACATCATTTTTCCCGTGCCGCTATCCACACCGTACAGTACGGAATCAATCAGCTTAGAGGTAATAAAAATGGTAACCAGCGCGTACATGGGGCTTTCGTAAGTTTGAAACACAAAAACCGAAGCGATCACCACAACCATATCAGCCAGCAAAACAAGCTTGCCCATAGAAAGGTGGCGGATGTGGCGGCTAAGGATATTAGCGATCATATCGGTGCCGCCGGTGGTGCCGCCCCGTATAAAAATAAGCCCCAGCCCAATTCCAGCCAAAACCCCTCCAAAGATGGAAGCCAGCATCAAATCGTTTCGATAGGCCGGCAAATAGGGCGCGCTCAGATCGATTGTCAGGGAGGAAACCACCGTGGCCACGGCGGTTTTAAAGATGAATTGCTTTCCCTTTTCGATGAATCCCCAAATGAAAATAGGTATGTTCAGCAACAGGATTGTGGTTCCGATCGGCGCTTGCGTCAGGTAATGGACCAAGGTCGCTATACCGGTCAGGCCGCCCGGCGCTATATTGTTGGGTGCGGTAAACACATTGACCGATATCGCAAACAGTGCGCTGCCCAATACAAACATGATCCCGTCCAATACGGCGTTTCCTGTCTTTTTCATCCTGCTTTTCACTATCATTTCACATCACCTCAATAGAAAAACATTCTCCTTCTGATCCTATATTCCCCAAAATGTCTCCATTATCCCTGAATTAGAGTAAACAGCTCTTTTAAACGCCCAATTTCCCCCTTTAAGTACAAATAGCCGAAAAGCGCTTCAAAGCCCGTGGCGGCATGGTAATCCGCTGGGCTCGCGTTTTTGGGGGTATGCGATGTGTGGGCGTTGCGCCCGCGGCGGTACACCGCCTGTTCCTGTTCGGTCAAAACAGGCAGCAATTTCTCCATACAGGCGGACTGTGCCTGGCAGCACACGCTTTTTACCGATTCCCGATGCAGCGCCTTGACCGACCGGTTGGCCTCACACACCAGTTGTTCCCGCACAAACAAGCCGTATACGCTGTCCCCCACGAAAGCGAGCGTCAGAGGGCTTAGGGAATCCGGGTCGCAGGGGGCGTTGTAAATACGTTCCAATCGGTTCCCCCCTTACTCCACAAAGTCAAAGGCAATGTCGTACAGGCTAACGGTGTCTCCCTCCTGTACGCCGGCCTCCCGCAGAGCGTCGATCACGCCGGTGGAAATCAAGACGCGCTGGAAATATTGCAGACTCTCGAAGTCGTCAAAATGTATCGACCGGATCAACTGCGGCAACCAATCCCCCTCCACGGAATAGACGCCGTCTTGGCGGGTAATGCGGACTTCATGCTTTCCGAATTCCTCCGCCGGCACGACCGGAGCTGCCTCCGGTTCATATCTTATTACCGGAGGCAGCTTGCTGAGCAACTCCTGTATGCGCTTGAGCAACGGGTCTACATCGTAGCGGATAGCCGCCATAATGGGGAAAAATTCGTACCCTTTCCCTTCCACAAACCGCCTGAATTCTTCAATCTGAGCGTCGTCTGCCAGATCGCACTTGTTACCCGCCACCAGCATCGGGCGTTCGGCCAGTTCCGGGTTGAATTTGATAAGTTCCCGGTTAATGATCTCAAAATCCTCTTTCGGGTCGCGGCCTTCGCTGCCGGAAACGTCCACAATATGCACCAGCAATCGGCAGCGTTCCACATGGCGCAAAAATTGGTGCCCCAAGCCGATTCCTTCTCCCGCGCCCTCAATCAGGCCGGGGATGTCCGCCATAACAAAGGAGGAATTTTCCCCCAAACGTACCACGCCGAGCACCGGAGTGAGGGTCGTAAAATGGTATTCTGCAATAGCCGGTTTGGCCTCGCTGACCACCGAGATCAAAGTAGACTTCCCAACACTGGGGTACCCCACCAGGCCTACGTCGGCCAAAAGCTTCAATTCCAGCTGCACCTCAAAGCTTTCACCGGGCGTGCCGGGCTTAGCGAACCGGGGCGTCTGCCGGGTAGGTGTGGCAAAGTGGGTGTTCCCCCAGCCGCCGCGCCCGCCGCGGGCCACAAGTTGCGGTTCGTCGTCGGAAATATCCGC
>CAMMKL010000014.1 GCA_946497265.1 uncultured Clostridia bacterium
AGTACAGTGCGGATTCTGTACGCCGGGCGTGATCATGAGCGCCGTGGAGATCCTACGAATGTAAGCGCGCCGGTATCCGCCCGGTGATGATTACCGGGGAACACGTGGTGACCGCCCGCGCCATCGCGCGCGAATTGGGCATCTTGGAAGAGGGCGGCAAAGCCATGACGGGCGCGCAGCTAGACCAGCTCGGCCAGGAGGAGCTTTGCAGGGAGATATTTGAGTACTCGGTGTTTGCGCGCGTATCCCCCCAGCACAAGGTCCGAATTGTAAAGGCGTTCCAGTCGCGGGGGGCGGTGGTAGCGATGACGGGCGACGGCGTAAACGACGCCCCCGCGCTAAAGGCGGCGGACATTGGCTGCGCCATGGGGATTTCCGGCACCGACGTGGCCAAAGGTGCCGCCGACATGATTATGACAGACGACAACTTCGCCACCATCGTGGAAGCGGTCCGGCAGGGACGGGGGATCTATGAAAATATCAAGAAAACCGTGCATTTCCTGCTGTCGAGCAATATTGGCGAGATTATTACCGTATTGAGCGCCTTTTTGATGCACCTGCCATCTCCGTTGCTTGCCATCCAGCTTTTATGGGTCAATCTGGTAACCGATTCGCTGCCCGCCCTGGCGCTTGGGGTAGAGCCGGTGGAAGAGGATATTATGCGGCGCTCCCCGCAAAACCCGAAAAAAAGCCTGTTTGCAGACGGCATGGCGTACAGCATTGCAGTGGAAGGTTGTTTCATTGGTGCGATTTCCCTGCTGGCATTTTCGATGGGAAGAGTTTGGTTTGACGTAGCGGTCGGGCGTACCATGGCATTTGCGGTTTTGAGCCTTTCCCAGCTGGTGCACGCCTTTAATGTGCGCAGCGGCCGGTCGTTGTTTCGCATCGGTTTTTTGGGAAACCTCAAAATGCTCTATTCTTTTGTGGTTTGCCTGGTGTTGCAGGCAGCCGTTATCTCAGTACCTGCGTTGGCGGCCATCTTTAAAACCACTTGCCTCACGGCTGGACAGTGGTGGATCGTGGCGTTGCTTTCGATTTCGCCGTTGCTGATTGTGGAGATCGAGAAATGGTTTTACCGTCTGAAAGCAAGGCGGCGCTCCACTAAAGATAAAATGTAATATTGAAAAAGAAAACGGGCTGCCATCGATGGAAATCGATGGCAGCCCGGTTTTTGGTAACAGAAAAAGATGACAGGCATCTTCGTGCTGCATCTTTTTTGCACTTCAGTCCCTTCGTTGGGCCGGGCGGCTGTTTCTGCAAATCCCGCCGGTACTATTATGCCTTGAGCAAGCAATACATATTTAAAAATAGCATTGCGTATTGTGCATTTTGTAAAAATGTATTGTAAAATATATTTTATTTTGGTATAATATTAAAAAATCTTTAGCAAGTATTGTTCTTTGGTTATTCAAATGAAAGCGGTTATTGATATCGGGATACTTCTTTGCATGCCATTCGCGCATAGACGCGACATTAAGTTGGTTGATCCCGGCAAAAAACAACCATCCTACATCAATGAAACGGCGGAGGTGATACGATGACGGTCATGTTTGGAATCCTTTTCATAATCGGAGGGGCCGCTTATATCCTGTATCTCCTCCATGCTTCCATGCAAAGGGCTGCCATCCTTCACCAAATCAGGACGGCCAGCCTTTTGGATGCGGAAAAAGCTTTGCATAATGCGGAAAAAGCAGGGCTCAACCGCTGCTATGTAGAACTGAAAGGGACAGCCGGCTGCGACAAGCCTCCCACCGCGCCCTTATCGGGCCGCACGGCCGCATACTATGAAAGCCGTATTGTTTCCGTTCGGGCCAACCGGCGCCTTATTCCAAACGGGCGGACGCCGTCGCAATCGGAAAAAGACGTCATTTGCGATATTAGCGGGCCGCCTGTCTATGTAACGGACGCAAGCGGACTGAAAATATATATTGATAAAAAAGCCCTGCAAGGTAAGATGGAACTTACCCCCTCTTACGAACGATTTGAGCCCAAGGATTCTACCTGGCTTCGGCGTAACTGGGGCAAGCTTTTGGAACGGATTGAAACAGAAACCAATTCCCCTGATTTTCTGGGATTCCGGCTCAGGGAAAGCGTCCTGTTACCCGGCCAGCCGCTTTATCTGCTGGGGGAGATTTACCGTGCGCAGAATAAGCTCTATTTGGGCGCGGCAACTCTTAGCAAAAAACCTTCGTTTGTTTCCTGTAGTTCGGGCAGCCACGTCCTGCATGATTTCCGAAAACAGCGTTTGGCCGGCTTTGTCATCGGAAGTATTGTGGTTTTGATTGGAATTGTCCTGCTTTTTATTCGCTGAGCCTCGCTCATATATTTTTTAAAACCATTAAAACGGGTCGTCTGAAGTTTCCAGGCGACCCGCTTTTTTACGCCATTCCACTTTTTTCCTGCTCTTGGCGGTATTCCAGGTATTGAATGGCCTGTTCTTCCCGGTTGGTCATCCAAGCACGCAGCCTGTCCAGCACGCGCTTTAACCCCACGCCGATCAAAAGTCCGGCTACATTCAGGATTACGTCGTCTATATCCGCCACGCCACAGTTAAACGCATATTGCAGCACCTCGGTGCCGCCACTGAACAACAAGCCGAACAGCAGATACAGCCACCATTTCCACTCCGGACGGTATACCGCAAGAAAAAAACCGAGCGGGGTAAAGAAAAACAGGTTTCCAAGCAGATATCGGCCGCCGTTTTCCATACCTCCGAAATACTGCACGATTTGGCTTAGCGGAGTCAGGTTGTATACCCGCGCCCCGTTGAGATTGACACTGCGGATAAACAGGAAACAGGAGAGAAACAGAACTGTGTAAAAAAACAGGAACGAGACGGTTGCTTCTTTAAAAAAACGGCAGAAATCCGCCCGGCGTTCCGACGTATCCCATTCGTTGCGCGCGAGAAGACGTATCAGGACGCAGATCAGGAAAGGAAGGAACCAAGCAGCCCCCCAGCATACGATGTCATAGTAGCTAAATTGAAAGTCAAACGGCACGCCCCTGTTCAAGCTGTCTATCCACTGCATCCCGGCGCTACCTAAAATTTGCAGGCCGGAAAGCGTCATCACCGTTACGAGGGAAAACCCCAAAGGCTCGTAGCTTTTAAACAACAGCAGCATGGCCGACGCGACAAACAGAACAATACCCAAAAGGTAACACTCGCGCAGAGGAGACTGCAGCAGGAGCCGGCCGTCCCGCGGGGCAAGCAGGAGCATGAGCCCTCCGCCCGCTGCAGTTAAGCGGCGCGCCGTTGTCAGGGTTGACATGTTCCTGCTCATTGGCAATTCCTCCTGTAATCAAGATGGTTTTGCAGGATGATGACCGCCGCCACGGCGTCTACTACCGATTTTCTTTTCCTTCCTCGCGTATTCGTCTGGTTCAGATAATTGTGCGCCGTCACCGTAGTGCCCCGTTCATCCTGAAACGCAACCGGCAGCCCGGTCTTTTCTTCCAGCAAGCCTCCAAAATCCCGCGCGCTGCGTGCGCTTTCGCCTTCGCTGCCATCCATATTGCGCGGCAGCCCCAGCACCAACAGCCCCGCGCGGTGTTCCTTGGCCAAAGAGGCCACACGGTCGGCCAATCGCATTCGGTCGTATTCTTGAATTACGCACACCGGGGAGGCCAAAAGCTCGCCCTCGTCGGAAACCGCAATGCCGGTACGGGCTTTGCCCAGGTCGATTGCTAATATTTTCATACCTTCCCCCCTGCTCAGATTTGCGCCGCGCCCCTACCAGGGACGCACGGTCCCCGTCAGCTCGCGCACCGAACGCAGCCCTTTTTTATCCAAGAATTCGTCCAGCCCCTGCCGGATCTTTACAGGTGCATAGGGATCGCTGAACAGCACCGTGCCGATTTGCAGGGCGGAAGCGCCCGCCATCAGCATTTCTACGGCATCCTTCCAGGTGGAAATACCGCCCATCCCCACCACGGGGATCGACACTGCCGAGCTTACCTGCCACACCATGCGCACCGCCACAGGAAAGACCGCCGGGCCGGAAAGGCCTCCGGTATTATTGCGGATGATGGGACGGCCGGTTTCGATATCGATCCGCATACCGGTCAAGGTGTTGATTAAGGAGAGCGCGTCCGCGCCTTCGGCCTCGGCGGCTTTGGCGATAGACACAATGTCCGCCACATTGGGGGAAAGCTTGACCATCAGCGGTTTTTTGCAGTGCTCGCGCACCGCCCGGGTGATCGCCCCCACGGATTCACACGAGGTTCCAAACTGCACCCCGCCGTGTTTGACATTGGGGCAGCTAATATTCATTTCAATCATATCCACGGAAGAATCGGAGAGCTTTTCCGCCATCTCACAGTATTCCTCCGGGGTGTTGCCGGCGATATTGGCAATCACGACGGTACCCTGCCCTTTCAGCCAGGAAAGGTCTTTCTCCATAAAATGATCCACACCGGGATTCTGCAAGCCTACGGCGTTTAGGATACCGGCGGGCGTCTCTGCGATGCGCGGCGGCGGGTTCCCGGCCCGTTCTTTCAGGGTAATCCCCTTGCAGGAGATCCCGCCCAGGGTGGAAAGGGGATAAAATTCCTGGTATTCCCGGCCAAACCCGAATGTGCCTGACGCGGCGATCAACGGGTTCCCAAACGTTACCCCGGCGATGTTTACCGATAAATCTGCCATTACCACACAACCTCCTTTGCATCGAAAACGGGACCGTCCTTGCATACGTGCAGGTACCCTTCGCTTCCGTCGGCTTTTCTGATTTTGCAAGCGCACACCAGGCAGGCGCCCACGCCGCAGCCCATGCGCTCCTCCAAAGAAATTTGGCAGGGTACGCACCTTTCCTGCGCTTGGCCGGCGACCGCCTTGAGCATAGGGGCGGGGCCGCAGGCGAACACCTGCTCGCAGTTTTCCAATTCTTCCCGGCAGCTTTCGGTCACAAAGCCGCCGCGCCCCGCGCTGCCGTCGTCGGTATGCAGGATCACCCGGCATCCCGCCTGCTCAAAATCCTTTTTTAAAATGACGGCGTCCCGGTTTCGGAAACCGATGATTACGGTTGCGTTCACGCCGAATTGCTTGGCGGCGTAAAGCAGGGGAGGAACGCCGATTCCCCCGCCTACAAACAGTGCCCTGCGGGACGTATCGCCTATTGTAAACCCCCGGCCCAACGGAGCGAGGACGTCCAGGCAGTCCCCTACCTGATATTGCGCGAGAATTTGCGTCCCTTCCCCCCGCACTTCAAACACCAGGCGCAGCGTATCCGCCTTTTGATCCACATCGCAAATCGAAATCGGGCGGCGCAGGGGCTTTCCCGGCACCAACAGGTGGGCAAACTGACCCGGCTGGGCCGAGGCTGCAAACGCCTGATTTTGGAGCCGGAAGTCAAATACACCCGGCGCAAGTTCTTCTTTGTACGTCAATCTGCATTGTTGTGTGTCGTATTTCATATAGCTCCCCCCGTCAAAAGCCAATCTTTGGTTCTGCTTTTTATTGTACATGTTTTGCGGCCGATTCACAAGGGATTTTCTTTTTTTATAAAGCGTGTAATCGTGGCTGCCTTTTAACACGTTTTTGATTCCGGCCATTCCATTACGCCGATGCCCCCAAACACGCCATGATGCTTTTATTAATACCAAATAGCGGCTTTGCTCTTATTATTGAGTTTAGCGAAGAAAAAGAGTGGCTCCCTTTCCTATACTTTCCCCACAAACACGGCCTGACATAATCTCAAAGAAGCGGTTTTTGTTTTTGAAATCCAAAGATAATTGAAAACGCCCCGGTTGGATCAAACCTTCTTTATTTCATTCCTTCTTTTCATGTAAACTACCTATAAATTTTTATTTTCCTCTTGTATTTGTCATTTTTCCCCTTTATAATTATTATAGACCAATCCCATAAGGAGATTTAAAATGACAAAGAAACTTCAAGTTTGGCTTTGTATCACCATGCTTTTTAATGCAATGCCAACTTTCATCATCATCTTCCGCGCGTCACACCCTCCAGACGAGCCAATGCCGCCAAGCTTGCTCTTCGTCAGCGAACAGATGGACCCCACCACGTATTCCAGCGCCATGTTTTCCATTGTCTGCATTGTCGGTGCGCTGGTTATCCTTTATCAAAACAAAAAAATGGGCCTCTGGATTATATGTTGCGCCGCCTTTTTTATTCTGACGATAAATTTTGTGACCTTTTCGGGGAAAAACTCCGGCATGTCTCCCACGGGGATCGCCACGTTTCACTTTAGCTATGATCGCGGCGTGTCCGCCCTGCTGGATGGGGTCCTCTTTCCAGCGGTTACCGCCATCCTAATGAAAATGCATTGGAAAGAGTTTGAATGATAGCAAGTATCCTCCTTTTTCTTCCACGGCGCGCCGGCAGACCACGTCCGCCGGCGCGCTGGTTTATCCCGATAGATATCGGGTACGGCCAGGCCGTGTTTACCCGCCGCTAGCAGAGTAGCCGTATAATGAACAAAGAGGCCTGGGGCATTTTCAGAAGATAAGCCCCAGGTCTCTTTATTGTATTATTACGAAAATGAACTTCTTTCTTTAAATTTAAGAAAGAAGTTCATTTTTTCGTTTGCTCATTATGTATATTAAGCTCCGCAAAAATCAGCGCGCCAAAAAAACAGATCGCGGTAAATACGCCGCCTTCTCCGGAGCCAAAAAGGGATGCCATGATATAGGATACCGACAGCCCGATCACAAAGGAAATAATCCCTTTGATATAACCATCTCTCAAGAATCGCTCTTCCCCTTTCTTCGTTTTATTTTAACCGTTTTTATAATGCCACATTGGAATCCCCTCCGCTTAAAAATTTTTATTCTATAGAATACCAGATTAATACGGAAATGTAAAGAAAAGACGAAGATTTTTATTCAATTATTATAAATATAAAATGCGATCGAAACCTGTCCACATCATTTATAAAATTCTATTTTTTATAACCTTTTTTTCTCTTTATGATTAACCGTTCTTTACGGCCAAATCTCCCGCAAAAGCAGCAGGGGCGTCTGTTCGTCGTCCTGACCGGCCGGGTTGTCCGCCAAAATTCCGTGCAGCAGCGCATTGCTTTGCTTTACCCCTTCGGATTTCCCTAGAATCTGTACGTCCAGGTCGCACGCATCGATGATGATGCAGGGCATCCCGGTTTCGGCCTCAACCGCCCGGCATACCTCATCCGGGTACAAAGGGGATAGGATCGCGTAATGGACATACTCCGGGAACGAGATGTCATAATCAATCAGGCCGTCGATACCGCCCACATCGTTGCCGCAAACCCGGTAAAAGACGCCTTTTTTGCCGAACGGCTTCGTCAGCGCGGAACACAGGGCGGCCAGCAATACCCGCCATAGCCCGCATTGCATAATGATGAGCTGCATCTTATGGGCAGTGCCCGCGCCCGGCCCCGCCGGCGTCACCCCTACAAAGCGGTACAACAGCTTCGCCCAGAAACCGGGATGGATTTGGTCGCGGTAGACCACCCGTTTTTGGCACAGCGCCACCACCTTTTCGCTGATGGAAAGCACGTCTCCCGGCTTCCAATTGGGCTGGGCGTATTCCTTTGCAAGCTCGATCAGGTTTTCCCCGATCGTCACAAAATGGGTTTTAAGGGCGTATCGCTCATAGGTTTTGCCTTCGATTTGAACCGTAAGCTCCTTTCCAGGATTGACGGATGGTTCCATGTCGTTTGCCTCCCTGTTTTGCTGTGTGCTGGTATGATTATACCCACAAGGGGGCAATCTTGTTTTAACTTTTCCTATTGGAAACCTTAAGAAAATCAAAGGGTCAGTATAAGAAGCACCGAATTTTGAAATGGAACCAATAATCTTAGGAAAGTCTTAAGAAATCGCAAGCCGCACAGGGCAGCATTCCTCAAGATAATCTGGTACAATGGTCATGGTACAAAACAAAAATGGAAGGGGATTGTGTTATGGAAGCATCCATCCTGGTTGTGGACGATGAAAAAGAAATTGCCGACCTGGTCGAATTATATCTGCAAAACGAAGGCTTTTCGGTATGCAAGTGCTTCAGTGGGGAAGCCGCTTTGGAAAAAATCGCATCCACACGGTTTGACCTTGCGATCCTTGACGTGATGCTGCCCGGCCTGAGCGGATTTGAACTCTGTCGGAAAATACGGGAGCAGTACCACTATCCCATCATTATGCTGACCGCCAAGGTTGAGGATATGGATAAGATCACCGGGCTGACCATTGGGGCGGATGATTATGTCACCAAACCGTTCAACCCATTGGAGCTGGTCGCCCGTGTCAAGGCGCAGCTGCGCCGGATCACCCGCTACAACGCCCCCGTCGCCGCGCAGGATGAGGAGGTCCTGGATTTCTCCGGTCTTGTGATCAACAAGAAAACCCACGAGTGCTTTTTTAACGAAAAGCCGCTCTCCCTTACGCCCACAGAGTTTTCTATCCTTTGGATCCTCTGCAAAAACCGTGGGGAAGTGGTCAGCGCGGAACGCCTGTTTCAGGAAGCCTGGGGCGAACGCTACGACCGCAGCTGCAACAATACGGTAATGGTACACATCCGCCATCTACGGCAGAAAATGCACGAGCCGATGGACAATCCACGGTTTATCAAAACCATTTGGGGGGTAGGGTATAAAATTGAAGGCTGATTTTTCTCAATTCAAACGTAAAATTTACTTGCAGATGGTTCTGATCCTAGTGGCTACCGCTCTTGTTGGAGGGTTTTTGGCCTCTTTTGCGGTAGATGGGGTCTTGCAGGCGCCTTTTGCCGACGCCTTCGTCGCTTTCGCGCGGCGTGTACTGGGGCTTGAGGAAAGCCGCGCCGTTTATTGGTACCATCAGATTTTTCAAAACTTCAAAGAGTACTGGCTGGCAGCGGGCTTTTTGTTGCTGTTGCTTATCTTCTCCCGCCTGATCATCTCCCGTTTTACCCGCGCGTTCGACCAAATCAGCAACGGCATCCACGAGCTTGCGCAGGAATCCGACCGCCTCATTACCCTGCCAAAAGAACTCAAAGCATTGGAAGACGACTTAAACGCCACGCGGCTTACCCTGCGGCGCCGCAAGGCCGGTATGCTCGAAAACGAGCGGCGCAAAAACGACCTGGTCATGTATCTGGCGCACGACCTAAAAACCCCTCTGACCTCTGTAATCGGTTACCTGAGCCTATTGGAAAGCAACCCCGCTATGCCCAGTCATAGGCGGGATAGATATGTAAAGGTTGCGCTGGACAAGGCCGGCCGTCTGGAGCACCTGGTAAACGAGTTCTTTGAGATCACCCGCTTTGATCTTGACACTGTCCCCATTCATAAGGTACCCATCAACCTGTCGATGATGCTGGAGCAGTTGGCCGACGAATTTTACCCCTCCTTAGCGGAACGGAATCTTACCTGCGAGGTATCTTGTCCCGATGATCTCTGTGTGCCCGGCGACCCGGACAAGCTCGCGCGCGTCTTCAATAACCTGCTGCGCAACGCCTCCGCCTACAGCGAACCGAACACCGCCCTTCAGATTTTTGCCCAGGACAACGGACGGGGCCAGGTTACCATTCGCGTGCGCAACCGCGGAAAACAGATCCCGCCTGAAAAACTTTCCCTAATTTTCGACAAATTTTACCGACTGGAGGAAAACCGTGGTTCAAATTCCGGAGGCGCAGGGCTAGGCCTTGCCATCGCCAAGCGAATTACCGAGGCGCACGGCGGCACGATCCAGGCGTACAGCAGCCCGGAGTTTACGGAATTTGTGGTCGCATTGCCGGTTTCTTAAGGAAAGTCTGGATTTTTATTTCAGCTTATATTACAATAGAACCATCTGTAAAGCCCTCTGCAAATATACGTGCCTTTGGTGCGGAAAGGGATGAGTTGATTGCTATGGAATTAAACCGGAATAACATAAAAAAGATTATCGGTATCGTGGCGTTTGCCATTGTGCTGTACGTAGGCCTGCAAAACATCGGGTACGTGTTCGGATTTTTTGGAATGGTCATTTCCCTGCTTTCCCCATTGTTTACCGGGTTTTTGATCGCCTTTCTGCTGAACATCCCCATGACCCGCATCGAAAACGCCCTGTTTCGGAAAGCCAAAACAAAAAGCGTGGTCCAAAAGCTGCGGCGGCCCATTAGCCTAATCTTAACGCTTTTGGTTGTCGCGGGTATTTTGGTAATTCTCCTTTTTGTCGTTATCCCGGAACTGGGCCGCACCCTGTTTAACCTGGCGCAGGGTATCCCGTCCTTTTATAATCAGACGCTCAATTGGGTAGAAACCAAGCTGGCGGAATATCCGGAAATAGTGGAGCAAATCAAAAACATCCAGATCGACTGGCAAAAGGTTTGGGATTCCATCTTACAATTCCTGCAGCATGGGGCGCTCGATTTCCTGAACTCCACTGTCAACATGGCTTCGTCCGTGGTCAACGGCGTAGTTCGGTTTAGTATGGGCGTGGTGCTCGCAATCTATATGCTTCTGGCGAAAGATAAGCTCTCATCCCAGGCTAAGGTCATCCTTTATGCCTATCTGCCGGAACCGCGCGTCGAAAAGATCCTTTCGGTGGGCCGCCTTGCCCAAAAGACCTTTGGCGGTTTCCTCTTTGGCCAGTGCCTGGAAATCTGCATCCTGGGTACCCTTTTCTTTTCCGTGTTGACCGTCTTAAACTTCCCTTACGCCCTGCTCATCAGCGTGTTGACGGCTTTCCTCTATCTGATCCCGATTGTGGGTATGACCATTGCCTGTATCATCGGGGCGTTCCTCATTTTTACGGTCAACCCCACACAGGCGCTGTGGTTCCTGTTGCTTTTCATTATCCTGCAGCAAATTGAGGCGAATCTCATTTACCCCCATGTGGTGGGCAATTCGGTGGGGCTTCCCTCTGTCTGGCTTTTGTGCGCGATCATTGTGGGTAGCGCTACCATGGGCATCTTAGGCATCCTCCTTTTTATCCCCCTGTGCTCGATGCTTTATTCCCTTTTCCGTGAAAATATCCGCCGCCGCCTAAAGAAGAAAAAAATAGACCCCCTCCTTTCGTCAACGGAACCCCCGAATAAGAAGAAACCATAAAGAACCGCCTGCCGGGAATTTTCCGGCAGGCGGTCAGTTTATATGAGCCCGTACTGGAATCCGTCCCATACGGGCTTTTGGCATAAAAGGGTAAAATTGAGAGAAAGAACGAATAAAAGGGGAGTAGAACCTACTGCATCGATCGGAAAACGACGGGGAACCCCTTACCAGGGTTCCCCACGGCTATATAAATCCGGCGGATTGTTTAGCTTTCCCTCCAGAGCTTTGGAGGTTTCGGGGAATTCGCTCCTTGCGGGGGAGCAAACAAAGGCAAAGACTCAAAATTTCCTTTGTACAGTGTATTACAAGCCAATAAGGGCCCGGTTAGCATCCGTTCTTAGGGGCTAAAAAGCAAGTAGAACAGTGGGTTCCCTTACAGATAGCTTTTCATCGGTTCCGGCTCCGGTTTTGGTTTCGGTTCTTGGGATTCCGGGGGCTCTTTACGGTAAAGCAGCTTCATGATAATCGGAGTGGTAATAGCCGCCACCATGATTAATATGATTACGGAAGAGAAGAAGACCGGCTGCACCATCCCTGCCGCCAAGCCTTTTTGGGCTACAATCAGAGCCACTTCGCCCCGGTTCATCATGCCCACGCCGATGCGAAGGGAGTCCTTGGCGTTAAACTTGCAAAGCTTTGCCATGCCGCCGCAGCCGATTATCTTACCCAGAAGCGCAACGACGATAAAGCACACGGTAAACCAAAGGATATCCGGAGTAATCCCGTCGATCTGTGTCTTCAAGCCGATGCTGGCAAAAAAGATAGGGCCGAACAGCATGTAGGAACTGATGTCCATTTTCTGGGCGATATAGCTGGAATCCCGGATGTTGCACAAAATGATACCCGCCACATAGGCGCCGGTAATATCGGCGATGCCAAAGAATTTCTCTGCAACATACGCCAACAAAAAGCAAAGCGCCAAGCCGTAAATAGCAATCCGCCGGCGGTGGGGATACTTTTTATCCAAAAATTTAAAGCCCTTGTAGCACAGTACGCCGAACACGCCGCAAATCAGGAAGAACAGAACCGTGCTGAGCACGACCTGACCTGGGTTTTGCGTGGGATCCTTAAAGCCGATGACAAAAGTAAGGACCAAAATACCGATGACATCATCGATGATGGCGGCGCTCATTATGGTGGTACCAACCCTGCCCTTCAGCTTACCGAGTTCACGCAAGGTTTGCACGGTAATGCTTACCGAGGTTGCCGTGAGGATAACCCCCATGAACAAGGCACTGTAGAATGTGTCTGAACCAGGAGCACCCCAGCCGTAGAAAGCCGAATAAACGGCGTACCCGCCTGCAAGCGGTACAATAACGCCCGCCAAAGCCACGATAAGGGCGACCGGCCCTGTTTTTACCATTTCATGCAGATCGGTTTCCAACCCGGCGGAGAACATGAGCAAGATAACGCCGATTTCCGCCATCTGGGTAAGAAAGTCACCGGATTGGACCCACCCCAGGATACTGGGCCCGATGATCAGGCCGGCGATAATTTCCCCCACGACCTGCGGCGCGTGCAGTTTACGGGCAAGCAGGCCGAAACACTTCGCGACAATCAGGATTATTGCTAGGTCGCGGAACATATCAATTGTTTCCATATAGCACCCTCTCTATAAATTGTAGTATATGTTTCGATGCACCTGCCCCATTGTAACAAATTTTTAAAAAAGTTTTGTTGCTATAGCAACAAACTTATGAAAATTTGTAATATTATAAAAGAAAGCAATGAAGCATAAAGGGTGCCGTGAACAAAAATGAACAATCAACTTCTTATCTCACAGCATACGCTGTTTGAAAAAGTTCCCTACGAGGAGACCATGCGCCTGATGCAATGCCTGCGGGCGCATCAGAAACAATACAAAAAAGGGGAACGCATTGTGGTAGACGGTATGCCGGTACAATATGTGTGCGCTGTCCTTTCGGGCCGTATTTTCATGGACAGGATCGACCGGTTTGGCAATCGGTATCTGTATATGGAAATTCCGAGTCGGGGCCTTTTGGGGGAACCATATCTGTATTCGGAATCCTGGGGTGGCGACGTCAGCTATACGGCCATTACCGACTGTACCATCCTACTGATGGAATACGGCCGACTGCTGCATCTTTGCCCCCGGGCGTGCCCCTGCCATCGGCAGCTCCTCGAAAATTTTATTGGCCTGCTCATCCAGAAAAACCAAAGGCTGATGCAGAAGATCGAAATTGTATCAAAGAAATCCCTGCGCGGACGCATCCAGACATATCTGCGTTTGCTCATGCGGCAGCAGCGCTCCGATGTGGTGGCATGTCCGCTCAACCGCACCGAGATGGCCGAATTTTTGTGTGTAAACCGCAGCGCCATGACGCGCGAGCTATTCTGTATGCAGGAAGAGGGGCTCATCGAACTGAAAAAACAGACGGTACGAATCAAAAACCACCGTTTATGGGAATAAAGCCTTCCCTTTGAATATACATCCAGGATATAAGGCGCATGTTACCGGGCTAGGGAAAACAAACCGGCTTCCTGCATCAGGAAGCCGGTTTGTTGTTTGCAGCAAGGGGGAGGTGCACGGTAAATACGCTGCCGATGTCGGGCGTGCTTTCCACGCTTACATCGCCGTTGTACAGGCCGGCCAGGTGTTTGACAATGGAAAGGCCAAGGCCGGTGCCGCCGATTTCACGCGAACGGCTGGTATCCACCCGGTAAAACCGCTCAAAAAGGCGGTCCAGATGCTCCGGCGGAATGCCGATTCCGGTATCCGCCACACGGATTACCGCCATGCCGCGCTGACGCAGCGCGGTTACCGTAACACGGCCGTTTTGCTTGTTGTATTTGATGGCGTTTTCAATCAGGTTTCGGAACATTTGCTGTAATCGGGTGGGGGAACACGGTACCAGGATGTCGTGCTCGGAAGAAAGTTCCAGGGTTACCCGGCTCTTTTCCGCCATTGGCCGCAGTTGTTCTATTGTGCTCTGAAGGGACTGCTCTACGTTGCAGGGTACGGCGGAAACGTCTTCTTTTGCATTTTCGATTTGAGAAAGCACCAGCATGTCGTCAATCAGGTGGTGTAAGCGCTCGGCCTCAATATCCAGCACATCGTAAAAATAACGGCGGGTCTCCTCGTCGCGGTCGCCCGATTTCAATAGTTCGATGAAGCCGCGGATGGAGGTAAGCGGCGTTTTCAATTCATGCGTGACGTTGGCAACAAATTCGCTGCGCAGCTGCTGCAGCCGCCGCATTTCGGTAACGTCGCTGATCACAGCAAGGGTGCCTTCTCCGCTTTTGCCGGCATTCAATGGGGCGGCGTAAACGTTTAGGATGCGTTCCGGGGTTCCCGGGCACAGGATCGTGTCGCGGATGGGGCCGCCTTGACGCTTTGCCGAACGGATGAGGTCGAGGAGGCGGTTTTGCAGAAGATTGCCCCCCAAGGGGCTGCCTTCTGTAAGGGTGGGATCTTCCAGCAGCTCCCGTGCGCGGTCGTTGAGCAAAAGCAGGCTGCCTTTGCTGACCGCCAGCACGCCGTCGTCCATTCCCTGTAAAACGCCCTGAAGCTGCCGGTGCTTGCGGTGCAGTTCTTCGATGGTTTTCTGAGTCGTATCGGCCATCTGGTTGAACGCCCGGGCCAGTTCGCCCAGCTCGTGTTTGCCGTTTACCGTGGCGCGGCTGCCCAGGTCGCCGCCCGATATTTTAACGGCGGCGCTGGTCAAGGCCATAAGAGGCCGTGTAATCCGGCGGCTGTTTGCCATTGCGATCAGGCAGGCGGCCGCCGTGCCCAAAACCATACTGGCCAAAAGGAACAGAAGGATCCGGTTCATCACATCCTCCAGTTCGGTAATGGGAAGAGCTGCCCTTACAAAAAAATAACCGGGTATATAAGTTGCAGCATACAAAAACGTTTCCCCCACGCTCTGGCTGTAGCGGGAATGGTAGCCATGGCCATCCTTAAGGGCCTGCTGGATTTCGGGGCGGTCCAGATGGTTGCTGTTAAACGGGTTTTCTCCCTCTTCGCTTCCGTCAACCGTGCTGTCGCCCAAAACGTTCCCATCCAGACCGATGATCGAAACGCGCATCTGCTGCCCGGATTGCTGCAGCGCTTGGCTTTCCAAAAGGGCGAAACTCTGAGGGTTCTCCCTGATGGTTTGTGGGCTGCTTGTCATCAGAGCGAGGGATGTGTCCAGACGGCGGGTAAATTCTTCATACATCAAGCCGCGTACCAGGGGAAGGGCCAACAAAAAGGCCGCAGCCAATCCGGCTACGACCACACTTACATTAAACAGCATCAAACGGCGCTTCATAGCTCTTCCTCCCCTGCAAATCGGTAACCGACGCCCCGCAGGGTAATGATGTATTTGGGATGGTCGGGCTCGTCTTCCACCTTTTGGCGCAGATAACGCACATGTACGTCCACCGTGCGGGAGTCCCCGTAATATTCTACTCCCCATACCCGGTCAAGCAAGGTATCTCGGGTAAGGACCCGGCCGCTGTTGCGCATCAGGATGACAAGCAGATCGAATTCTTTCATAGTAAGGTCGATGGTTTGTCCGTTTTTGGTTACCTTGCGGCGGGCAATATCCACCATAAGCGAACCGCAATGCAGTACTTCCCCGCTGGATGGGGTGAGATATTCCTTACGGCGGAGGACGGCGCGCACCCGCGCGCACAATTCCTTGACGCTGAACGGCTTGGAAATATAGTCGTCGGCCCCCATTTCCAAACCAAGCACCCGGTCCACCTCGCCG
>CAMMKL010000015.1 GCA_946497265.1 uncultured Clostridia bacterium
CGGCAAGCCCGAAGATTTACAGTTTGGCGAGGGGGACTTTTCCCTATCTTTCTGGTATAAAACAGACCCGCACGACTCGGTCACCCACAAAGAAGGAGCGGTCGTCAGCAATAAGAACTGGGACAGCGGCGGGAATCCTGGTTTTAACATTGGCGATATGCGCCAGGGCCTGAATCTAAATTTCAATATAGAAGGTTATTCGGACCGCAAAGAGACCGACCGTTTTGCGCAGGCGATCGATGGAAAATGGCACCACATTGCCGCTACCTTTGACCGTGACGGTTATATGACCCTTTACATAGACGGCAATATTTATGAGGCCGGCAACTTTAACAGTAACCCCGCCAGTATCAATATCTCGGATTACCACGGCAGTGTTGATGTTGCAAATTTCGTTTTGGGTGCGGACGGGAATTTCAAAAACAGTGTACTTGGCGTTTATTTGGACGAGTTTGCCGTTTATAAGCAAGCGCTTACCAAGGAACAGGTAGGAGAACTGGCCAAGGAGATCACCCCTCCGGAATCCAAGCCGGTTCTGAAGGTTACCTTTGACGACGAAACCGCCGACGATACCTCCGGCAATGGATTAAACGGCGAGATCGTCGGTTCCCCGGAATTCGTGGAAGGCGTAGAGGGCAAAGCCATCCATTTGTCCAATCCGGATGGAATTGCAGCGGCACATACCACCGCAGAGCAATATGTAAACTTCGGTCAGCCGGAAGAGCTGCAATTCGGTACCGATGATTTTACCGTCATGTTCTGGTATCAGGCGGACGGCAGCCAGCCGGAAGAGGTTTCTGTCGTCAGCAACAAAGACTGGAACTCCGGTGGAAACGACGGCTTTAATATCGGGGATATGCGCAACGGTATGACGCTCAACTTCCGCGCGGTAGGCGGCAGCGGGCGTTTGGATACCGGGCGTTACGGCGGTGCTACGGAAAACAAATGGCACCATATCGCGGCGGTCTTCAACCGTACCGGCGACATGACCCTGTATGTGGACGGCGTCAAAGCGGACAGCACCAAGATTAGTGGTCAGAAGGGGCTGAGCATCGACGTGGCCGATTTTGTTCTGGGCGCGGACGGTTTACACAACTTTGGCGTGAAGGATTCGTACATTGACGAGCTTATGGTTTACAGGACTGCGCTCAGCCAGGAAGAAATTGAAAATTACAACGCCCCTTATGTTCTGCAAAATAAAATTGCCGAATATGAGGAGCTGGCCGCAAATTCCGATGCCTCTCCAGAAAAGGTGGAGGCTTTCCAGGCGGCAATTGCAGATGTGAAACAAAAGGCCGAAGGCGTGACGGACCTGGACAAGATCGCCGAACTCACCGAGCAGCTCCGCAAGGCTTATAACGCCTTTATCGGCCCGGAGGACGGCATTATCAATTTTGAGGTCATCAGCGATACCCACATCCCGGGAACCGACAAGGCCAACGCAACGAACCAGAAACTAATTGATGTGTTTGAGGATCTGGAGCGCGATTATCCGGATAACTCTGTTGTACTGCATTGCGGCGACTTCTCCCAAGACGGCTCGGAAACCCAGGTAAAAGGCTATTTTGACATTTTGAATGATTACAAAGATGAATTTACGATTATGACTGCCTTGGGCAACCACGACGTTCGTTGGAAATCCGGCTGGGATGAAATCTACGAGCGGTATATGCGTTATAATCAGGAATACATGGGCGATACGGATGGTAAGGTTTATTTTGATAAGTGGATTAACGGTTATCACTTTATTGTCCTAAATACCGAATGGGATATCAAAGACAGGGCTTATATTTCTCCGGAACAGCTTGAATGGCTTGATCAGACCATGGCGGAAAATGCGGATCCGAGCAAACCGATTTTTATCGCTTTCCATCAGGCCATGCGCGATACCTACGCCATCAGCAACGATTGGTCCATCGGCGTACAGGACTACGCCCTTAAGGAAGTGCTGCGCAAATATCCCCAGACGATCATGTTTACCGGCCATATTCACGACGGCCTCGGTGCGATTGAAGTCCTTCAGACCGACTACGGCGTGGTGGTGGACGTGCCCAGCCTGAAGGATAACGACCAGGGCGACCGCAGGGGGCAGATCGGCTTCCATGTTACGGTATATGAAGACGAGGTTCGTATTGACCTGCGTGACTACCTCAACAACGAATGGATGCCAGAATACAGCTATACGGTTGACTTAGATCCCTCTACCCGACCCATGGGCAAGGTATTGGAAGTAAACTTTGACGACGAAACCGCCACGGATGTTTCCGGAAACGGCAACGACGGCACCCTGGTGGGCGATCTGGAGTTTGTGGACGACGGCAACGGCGGAAAGGCGCTGCACATTGTAAATTCCGACGCCGTGGCCACCCAGGCGGAAAAAGCCGAACAGTATGTGGACTTCGGCGATAAGCTCCAGTTCGGCGAGGACGATTTTACCATTATGTTCTCCTATAAGGGCGCAACCTCCGGCAGCGGGGACGGCTGCGTCATTGGCAATAAGAATTGGGATACCGGCGCGAACCCCGGTTTTGCCATCGGCGCGTTTGCGGGCCAGAATCCCGGTATGGGACTGAATTTGAACACAGAAGGCGGTTCCCGTTTGGATACCAACCGTTACGATGCGGCGACAGACGGCGAATGGCATGAAATTGCGGCTACCTTTGACCGCGACGGCGAGATGACCCTATACATTGACGGAAAAGCGGCCGGCAGCAAGGATATCAGCGGTCAGGCCGGCAATCCGGTGGATGTAGAAGGCCTCAAACTGGTGCTTGGCGCCGACGGCAACTATCAAAACAGCGTACGCGATATGTACATCGATAACCTTAAGATTTACAAGAAGGTACTGGGCGCGGCTGAACTGGAGACCACTTGGGATCCCTATGAGGTGGAGGTAGATTCCGATTCCGTTACCATTTCCTGGCCTCTGCCTTCCGACGACAGCGTAGAACCGGCTTACCTTGCCCTTAATGGCAAAAAGGTTGTGGACATTGATTCCGGCGCGACTAGCGCTACCATTAACAACTTACAACCGAACACGGAGTATACCGTACTTTTGGTCAACCGTGAAAAGGCGCACAGCAACAACTACCGGGATGTTTATCCCTTTGTGATCACCACTAAGGAAGCAGGCGTTGATAAGAGTGAGCTTGCGGGTTTGTACAATACCAACAAGAACAAAACCCAGGGGAACTACACCGACGCAAGCTGGAAGGTATTCCAAGATGCTTTGGCTTTGGTGGAAACCACGCTGAATAATGAAGAAGCCACCGAAGCGGAGGTACAGGCCGCAGTGGATGCCATGAAAGCCGCTTTGGACGGACTCACGCTTAAGGGCGATACCACCGCGCTGCAGAAAGTGATCGATAAAGCGAAGAGCCTGGATCTGAATCTTTATGTAGACGACAAAGAAGCCAAAGACGCCTTTGCTGAGGCTTTGAATGCGGCGGAGGCTCTGTTAAAGAACACCGAAGCAACCCAACCTGAAGTGGATGAAGCGCTGAAAAAACTGGCTGACGCCATGACGGCTCTGCGCCTGCGCGCGGATAAGGAAAACCTGAATAAGTGGCTGGAAGACCTGAAATCCATTGATCTGAGCCAGTATACCGAGGAAAGCGCGGCGGTAGTACGCGCGGCGATCGCAAAGGCGGAAGCGCTGGCAGAGCAGGATCTGGACAAAAACGAGCAAGGCCTTGTGGATGCCATGGTAGCCGAAATGGAAAGCGCTAAGGCACAGCTTGATCCGGCCCCGGCCGATCCGGGAAACCAGGAGGATCCGAATCCGGGCGATGGCTCCGGCGACAGCTCGGCCCCCAACGACAGCAAGCCGAACGACGATGCATCTTCCCAGAACCCAACCGGTTCCGAAGGCAAAGAAGTTACCGATGAAGTGCCCACCACGGGCGACAGCGCACCGATTGCGGCGCTTTCCGCCCTGGTTTTGGCGGCAGCAGGCGCTCTGTTGCTGAAAAAGCGTAGAAGCTAACGTTTTGCCTGCTTTTAGATTGCTACCCCCCATAACCTCTTCTTACAAGGCAACGGTCGGACAGGAACACTCCTGCCCGGCCTTGTCTTTTGTTCTTATGTGGAAGAAGTACCCTGCAACAACGTTTTTACCCTTCTAAATCAAAGCAGGCGTAAGCGAGCGATAGCTGTTTTTGGTTGCGATACCACCCAAACAAATGCTGGTGCTGTTATAGAACCGTGTTATTTGTCCCTTTGGTGCGTAACGTTTCTATCATGAAATACGATTGATAAAAAGCAAAATGGGAACTAGATAGATCAGAAATACAAAGGAATTCGTAATGGATAATAAATTATGTATAGTTTATGAATAATAGCACCAAGGGTTGCAATTGTTACGAAACGGTGATAAAATGTAATCAATTTGTTACTTATTGTAATGAGATTGTCATCAATACATGGATAAGACGATGGAATAAAACGATAGGATGTTTTCATTAGGAAAGGCAGGAGAGTCCAATGATACGGGGACTGAAAAAGATGGTAGCTGCGGTTTTGTCGCTTGCACTTATGATCCCGGCGTGCATAACCTCACTCGGCGTTCAAGCGGCTTCCGGTACCGGCGTCGGTCTGGCGGCTCACGCGATGACGGCGTATAACCAGGGCTGGGATTACCAGTACGGCTACGCCAGCATCGGCAGGGTAGACTGTTCGGGCTTGATCTATACCTATGCAGGCGGTTCCCACAGCAGCAGCGCTCTTTTTAATTCAGCCCCGGAAAAGGGCAGCATCAGTACTTTGCCCCGCATTCACGGCCTTGGCTTGTGGCAGCCGGGACATGTGGGCGTTTATGTGGGTGGCGGCATGGCCGTGGACGCCCGGGACGAATCCAGCAACATGGTTTATTCTCCCGTTTCTTCCCACCGTTGGCAGGCATGGTTTAAGGTGCCCGGCATCCAGTACCCCGATACCGGTTGGGTAAAATACAACGGGCAGACCTTTTATTACGAAAACGGCCAGTATGTGGTTAATACCACCAAAATGATCAACGGCGTGAGTTATACCTTTGCGGCATCGGGTGCGCTTACCAGCGCCGCTCCGCCGGAAAGCGCATATCAGGATGTATCCTATGCCGCTTCGGGTTCGGTGTCCAGCGGTTCGAATTCCGCTTCCAGCAGCACAGTGGAGCCTCAAAAGCCGAAAGAACTGAAAGTAGGCATGACCGACAGTGAAGTGCAAAGGATGAAGGAGCGCCTTTCTGAGCTTGGCTATTATGATGAAGAAATCACCGATTATTTCGGAGAATTTACAGGGGAATGCCTGAAGAAATTCCAGGAAACCGCAGGCTTGGAGGTAACGGGGATTGCCGACGAAGCGACCTTAAACGCCCTTTATGACGAAAATGCCCCTCATTTTGTGCCCACTTATGCAATAGGGGATCAAGCGGAAGGGGTCCTAAATGTGGAAAGCCGTTTGTCTGAGCTATCCTACTTCTATGATACGCCCAACCAGGTTTATGACGAAGCTACCGCTTCTGCGGTAGAGGAATTTCAGGCCGTAAAAGGGATGGAGGTTACCGGCGCCTGCGACGTGGAGACGTTGAACGCCCTATTTGCTCAGGACGCCCCGGTCAATCCGGAGGCAGGCACCATGAAGCTTGGCGTCACCGGCGGCTGTGTGGGAACCCTGTCCAGCCGCATGATCGAATTGCGTTATCTGGTTGGCGAACCGTCCAACACGTTTGACGAAGCGCTTCAAACCGCGGTTACCGCTTATCAGGCGGCCAGCGGTACGGAGCAAACCGGCCGGCTTACCAAAGAAGAGCTGGAGCTTCTCTATTCCGACCATGCGGTGAAGTCCCCGGATTACGACAACCTCAAGCTCGGCTATAAGGGGGAAGATGTCCAGGAACTTCAGGCTAAGCTTGCCCTCCTTGATTATTATAAGGATATTCCGGACGGCGTCTTTACGCAAGCCACAGAGGAGGCTGTTAAAGCATATCAGGCAGATACACAGGAAGAGGTGACAGGCGTAGCGCCTCCATCCTTACGTTCCTCTATGGATTCCAGGATCCAAGTAAACAGCATGGTAGCCAATACGGAAGCCGAGGTTATAAAAATGACCAATTTGTCCCGCGTTTCCACACAGCCCCGTGCCGGAGGGTTTGGCGTTTCGGCGGCTTCGGTTACAATGGATAGCGATGCCGAGCAAACCTTTGATTGGCTTTTGCCGGTTATGATTTTAACGATGGTCATGTGTGGCACGGTAGTAGCGTTTATCATTAAGAATCCGTACTTCGTCCGTAACCTTGGCCGTAAGTACCGCATTCGCCGGATTGCCCGCTACCTCGAGAGGGCGGCCGGCAACGGGAAAACGGCGAAATAAAAGCTTTGCTTACATACATAGTTTTATGATAAGGCCTTGGAAGTTTCCAGGCCTTATTTTTGCGTTCCGAAAGCGGAGGTTTTAAAGAGAGCAAAGGAAAACAAAAGATATTTCAGAAAAAAAGCAGGTAAATTAGTATAATCCCCTTAATCGCTTATTTTTCAAGAAAAACCGCGCAATATATTGACAATTCGAGTGTTTACTACTATATTGTAAATTGTTGTATTTACAAAGAATGTGGTTCAAAACAGAAGATACAGGGGTTATGTAGCGCTGCCCATGCAGCGAATGATATTCCCTTTGCGGGTGGGCAGCTTGTTATATTTGGTTGCGCTTTATTCTGCCTTTCTCAGCATGTGGGATTTTAAATCAAAGTAAGAGAGAGGAAGCCGTCAGGAAATGCGGGGATACCCCAATGGGGGAAACCATACCTTAGCATAAAGGGCGGAAAACATTCAGTAAGCGCTGATGGGAATGGGAAATCACCGCAAAGGGGACACAGGAATGGGAAAAGAACCGATTATTTCACTGAAAGACATTGCCGTTTCATTTGATGGGGAGGCCATCCTGAAATCGTTAAACCTCACAATTCAGGATGGAGAATTTGTAACCCTGTTGGGGCCTTCCGGGTGTGGGAAGACCACAATCCTGCGTGTCATCGGCGGGTTTGTCACCCCCAACAGCGGGGACGTTTTTTTTAATGGTAAGCGGATCAACAATCTGCCGCCTCATAAACGGGCAGTGAATACTGTTTTTCAAAGATATGCCCTATTCCCGCATTTAAATGTATTTGAAAACGTGGCGTTCGGTATGCGGGTGCAGAGAAAATCAGAGACGGAAATCCGCAACCGGGTCAATGAAATGCTTAAAATGGTGAATTTAAGCGGATTTGAAAAACGGAGCGTACATGCCCTTTCCGGCGGGCAGCAACAGCGTGTCGCCATCGCCCGCGCATTGGCCAACCACCCCAAGGTGCTCCTGCTGGACGAGCCGCTGGGTGCGCTCGACCTAAAACTGCGTAAAGATATGCAGGTGGAACTGAAAAACATACAGCAGCAAACGGGCATTACCTTCCTCTTTGTTACCCACGACCAGGAGGAGGCGCTTTCGATGTCGGATACGGTTGTGGTGATGGACAAGGGGGAGATCCAGCAGATCGGCACCCCGCAGGATATTTACAACGAGCCCAAAAACGCTTTTGTGGCCGATTTTATTGGAGAAAGCAACATTGTAGACGGCATTATGCATGCTAATTATCTGGTAGAGTTTGCCGGCCGCAAATTCGATTGCCTGGATTATGGCTTCGATAGGATGGAACCTGTCGATGTGGTCATCCGTCCTGAGGATATTGAAGTCGTGCCCCCTACCCAGGGGCATATTTCGGGGGAAGTCATGTCGGTTACTTTTAAGGGCGTGCATTATGAAATGATTGTGGATGTAGACGGCTTTAAATGGATGATCCAATCCACCGAAAGCCAAAAGCCGGGCGATACCATCGGCCTTATTCTTCAGCCGGATGATATCCACATCATGAAGAAATCCAAATATTCCGGGGAAATTGGGGATTACAGCGCCTTCAGCGATGAGATTTACGAAGAACAGCATCTGGAAGATAAGGAAGAAGCGGAGGGAAAGGTATGAAATCAAAAGCCGCCGCTGTCCCTTACGTTGCTTGGATGCTCATTTTCATCATTGTTCCCATGATACTGGTTGTGATCTTTGCCTTTACCGATAAAAGCGGCCGCTTTACTTTGGAGAATATCGCCAACGTGGGGAAGTATTCTACTGTCTTTCTGCGTTCGATCTGGCTGGGGGTCATCGCCACTGCAATCTGTCTGCTTTTGGGGTATCCTATGGCTTATATCATCTCCCGTGCGGCGGGCGGCCGCCAAAGCGTGCTGATCATGCTCATTTTGCTGCCGATGTGGATGAGCTTTTTGCTTCGCACCTATGCTTGGATGACTTTGCTGGAAAACAACGGCCTGATCAACCGCCTGCTGGGTTTGGTCGGTTTGGGGCCGTATGAGCTTATCAATACGCAGGGTGCGGTCGTTCTGGGAATGGTATATAACTTTCTTCCCTATATGATTCTGCCGATTTATTCGGTGATGACCAAAATCGACCGCCGCGTGATCGAAGCCGCACAGGATTTGGGTGCAAACGGGCCCAAGGTTTTTGCCAGGGTGGTATTGCCGCTGAGTATGCCGGGGATTATCACAGGGATTACAATGGTGTTCGTTCCTTCTGTGAGCACTTTCATTATCTCCAAGATGCTGGGAGGCGGAGCCAACCTGCTCATCGGCGACCTGATCGATATGCAATTTCTTGGCAATTCCTATAACCCTCATTTGGGCTCGGCGATCTCTTTGGTGCTGATGGTGCTGATTTTGATCTGTATGGGCATCATGAACCAGTTTGACGAGGACGAAAAATCGGGAGGGATGATTCTATGAAAATCCTTTCCAAGCTTTACACCGTGTTGATTTTTGTCTTTTTATACGCTCCTATATTGGTGCTGATTGTCTTTTCTTTCAACGATTCCAAAAGCCGTGCCGTTTGGGGCGGGTTTACGCTGAAATGGTATGGCCGCCTGATGCAGAATACCGAAATCCTGAATGCCCTTACCAACACCCTTCTTTCGTCCGTGCTCACTTCTGTGGCCGATTAGTTATTGGGTACGGCTGCCGCTATCGGGATCAACGGCATGAACAAATGGATGCGCCGTGTTGCCATGAATATGACCAACCTTCCTATGGCCAATCCGGAGATCGTTACCGGCGTTTCGATGCTGTTGCTCTTCGTCTTTTTGTATGATCGGGTGGGCATCCTAAAGCCCGGTTTCGGAACCCTTCTGATTGCCCACATCACTTTTTGCCTGCCGTATGTAGTATTGAGCGTCCTGCCCAAGCTCCGCCAGATGGATCCGAACCTATACGAAGCGGCGCAGGATCTCGGCTGCGCTCCGGGCAAGGCTTTCTTTAAGGTGGTTTTGCCGGAGATTATGCCGGGCATTGTTACGGGGATGATGATGTCCTTCACCATTTCGATTGATGATTTTGTGATCAGCTATTTTACCAGTGGTACCACCGAAACCCTGCCGATCGCCATCTATTCCATGACCCGCAAGCTGGTAAGCCCTGAAATCAACGCTCTGTCCACGCTCTTGTTCGGCACAGTGCTCATTCTACTGATTGTGGTAAACCTACGTCAGATTCGGGATCAGAAAAAGCTGCGGGCCCGTAAGGGAGGGGGAGGCCGATGAAAAAGCTGCTGTCTGTGTTGCTGGCCGTTTTGCTGTTTAGCTGCTGTATGGCTACCGCGTTTGCCGCGGAGGAGGAAAACGGCGCTTCCACTGCTTACTCTTCCGGGGTGACCATTAATGTTTACAACTGGGGCCAATACATCTCGGACGGCGCCGACGGAAGCTTGGATGTGTTGGAGGAATTTACCCGCCGCACCGGTATCGGCGTAAATTATACCACGTTCGCCACCAATGAGGAGCTATACGCAAAGCTGGCTATCGGCGGTACGGATTACGATGTCATCATCCCATCCGACTACATGGTGTCCAAGCTCATTCAGAACGGGATGCTGGCAAAACTTGATTATAACAACATTCCCAATGCGGCGTACATAGACGATCGGTTCCGCAACCCGGAATACGATCCTACCAACGAATATTCGGTGCCCTATACATGGGGTGTGATCGGCATTTTTTATAACAAGACGATGGTGGACGAAAGCGAGGAAGAAATAAGCTGGGATATTCTCTGGAACGAGAAGTACGCGGGGATAATCCTGATGTTTGACAATTCCCGGGATGCGTTTGGTATTGCCCAAATCCGGCTGGGGCTCGATTTCAACACTACCGACCCACAAGATTGGCACGCCGCCGCCGACCTGCTCGCGCAACAGAAACCGCTTATACAGTCCTATGTCATGGATCAGATATACAACAAAATGGGAAACAACGAGGCCGCGTTGGCTCCCTATTATGCCGGCGACGCCGCCCTGCTGCTGGAAGAAAACGAAAACATCGGCTTTGTCGTTCCCAAGGAAGGGACGAACCTGTTTGTAGACGCCATGTGTATTCCGGCAACCTCTCCCCACAAGGCGGAAGCCGAAGCTTTTATCAATTTTATGTGTGATCCCGAAATTGGCGCGGCAAATATGGAATATGTGGGGTATTCTACGCCGGAGAGCGCCGTGAAGGAACTGCTCGATCCGGAAATCATTGAGAACCCCGTCTTTTATCCCGATGAAGAAACCTTGCGCAACGCGCAGGTATACGCAAGCCTTCCGGAGGAGCTTAATCTGTTGCTGGACGATCTTTGGGTTCAGGTTAAGACAGGCGGTTCCGATGATACAGCCCTGCTGCTTGCTGTAATGATAGGTTTTGTACTGCTATACGTTGCAGTGGTGGTATATAAAAAACGGAAGAAGAAACGAGAAGGTTAAACCGGGTATTTCCTTTCTATACCAGCCGAAGGGAGAAACCGGTCTTAAAATCCGATGAAACATCAAAGAAAGGGGCGTCAGACATTATGAAAGTTACCATCACCAACGGGACGCTGACCGCCGTATTGGACACCATGGGCGGACAGCTTACTTCTCTGAAAGACGCGCAAGGGATGGAATATCTTTGGCAGGGTGATCCTGCCTATTGGTCGGGCCAGGCGCCGGTCCTGTTCCCGATTGTGGGGGCGCTGCGGGACGGCAAGGCCCTTATTGGAGGAAAAGAATACGCAATAAAGCGCCATGGCGTGGCACGTTCCCGCGAATTTACTTTGTTGGAAAGCGGAACGGATTTTGCGGTTTACTCTCTTGCGGCCGATGAAGGAACCAAAGCTTCTTACCCATTTGCGTTTGAGCTTCGCATCGCCTACCGTCTTTCAGGGCACGGCTTGCTGACCGAATACCAAATATACAATCGGGGGGATACCCCTATGCCCTTTGTAGTGGGCGGGCATCCGGCTTTCCGCTGCCCATTAGAGGAGGGCGAACGGTTTGAAGACTATGTGTTGGAGTTCGAGCAGCCGGAAACGGCGGATTGCCCGGTGGTCGATTTATCCACCGGCATGCTCGACTTTGGGGAAACCGACCGAATGCTGGAAAACAGCGCGGTGCTGCCTCTCGAACACAATCTGTTTTATCAGGATGCCTTGGTGTTTTATGGTCTGAAATCGCATTGCGTCAAGCTTTACAATCCCGTGAGCGGCCGGGGCGTTTCCATGGATTTTTCCGGTTTTCCTTTTTTGGCGGCCTGGTCCGCCGTCAATGACGCGCCTTTCGTCGCCCTGGAGCCATGGACCGGCTGCGCCACCTGCTTTGACGAAGACAACGTTTTGGAACACAAACGCGGGATGCGTATCCTGCCGCCCGGAGAAGCCTTCCGGGTGGGGTATGTCGTAAATGTTCTGTAATCCCGGCCCTGCTCCTTGACCATGCGGCCGTCCTGCGTTATAATGGGATTATCCAAAAAGCCCGTTCCGGCCCTTGGTAACGGGCTTTTGTCATACGAGCACACGTGAGACGCTTTCTTTACTGGATTTGGAAAGGTTATGAACCGTTCCGTATACCACGATAAAAGGTTGGAAAGATGTTTTTGGTAAGGAAAGTCCGCTGAGCGCCGCTGCACAAGATTTGCCTGCTAAGCGGTAGCCGCGTTATTATGATTGTGAAATAGATTGGGAGGGCTAGTAATGGAAACTCGTATTAAAGAAATTGCAGAGCGTATCAAAGGACTGCGAGAAATGATGGATCTTACCCCGCAGGATATGGCCGAAGCGGTTGGGACTACGGTGGAAGAATACCTGGATCATGAAAATGGAAAGCAGGATTTTAATTTTACTTTTCTTTATAAATGTGCCGACCGTTTTGGCGTAGATATTGTGGAGATCCTTACCGGGGAGCCGCCGAAGCTATCCTTTTATTCCATTGTACGCAAGGGGACGGGGCTGGATATCAAACGCCGCGCCGGCTTTTTGTATGAACATTTAAGTTACCGCTTCCGCGATAAGATGGCCGAAACGTTTTTGGTAACCGCCCCTTACATAGAGGAAGAACAGGATAAACCCATCTATCTATCCACCCATGAGGGGCAGGAATTCAACTATATTATTCCCGGCAGCCTGAAAGTTCGTATGGAATCTTATCAAGAGATCCTGCACGCGGGCGACGCCATTTATTACGATTCCGGCAGGGGCCACGGAATGATTGCCACAGGCGGCCAGGATTGCGTTTTCCTATCGGTTGTAATGCATGCCCCGGAAGAAAGCGAGGAAAAGAAACATGGTTAATCTCCACCAAAAGTTTTGCAAAGAAACCTTTTACGACGGGAAGCTGGTCGGCTTTGAACCGGTTTACGAATCAAACTTCAATTTCGCTTACGACGTGGTCGATGAGCTGGCCCGTTTGGAGCCGGAACGCCGCGCTATGGTCTGGTGCAACGACAAAGGGGAAGAGCACACCTTCACTTTTGGAGATATTTCCCGTTACAGCAATCAGGCGGCAAACCTGTTTGCCTCATTAGGGATTGCCCGCGGCGACACCGTCACTTTGGTGTTAAAACGGCACTATGAGTTTTGGTTTGCCCTTTTGGGGCTGCATAAATTAGGGGCCGTGGGCATCCCCGCTACCAATCTGCTTACCAAAAAGGACTTTGTCTATCGCTTTCACGCCGCGCATGTGAAGGGGATCGTCTGTACGACCGATGGGGAAACCATCCAGCATGTGGAAGACGCCTTGCCCGAATGCCCAACTGTCACGGTTAAGGTCAGTGTGCACGGCGGCCGGGACGGCTGGGTAAACTTCCTGGAGGAACTGAAAAAGCAGCCGCAGACTTTTGCCCGCCGGGAAACCGCCGCCACCGACCCCATGCTGCTCTACTTTACTTCCGGTACCACCGGCATGCCCAAAATGGTCTGGCATGATTTTTCCTATCCCATCGCCCACATTGTTACCGCCAAATATTGGCAGAACGTGGTGCCGGACGGATTGCACCTTACCATCTCCGACACCGGCTGGATGAAGGCGATGTGGGGAAAGCTTTACGGCCAGTGGTTTATGGAGGCCGGTATTTTTGTTTGTGATTTTGATAAATTTACTCCGTCTTATTTACTGCCCCTTTTCCAGAAATATCACATCACAACCTTCTGCGCGCCGCCCACGATGTACCGCTTTTTCATCAAGGAGGATCTGAACCAGTACGACCTTTCTTCGCTGACCTATGCGACCGTGGCGGGAGAACCGCTCAACCCGGAGGTATACAATAAATTTTACGAAGCGACGGGGCTTAAGCTGATGGAAGGCTTCGGCCAGACGGAAACCACCCTGACCTTGTTTAACCAATTGGGTACGACCCCAAAGCCTGGTTCTATGGGCAAGCCGTCTCCGGCCTATCATGTGGATCTTGTGGACGAAAACGGGAATTCGGTGGAACCCGGTACGGTTGGCGAGATCGTTTTGCGCACAGGGGAGAAGAAACCCTGCGGCATGTTTGACGGCTACTATCAGAATCCGGAATTGACTAAGACCGTTTGGTACGACGGGCTGTATCACACCGGCGATACCGCATGGCGCGACGAGGACGGCTATGTCTGGTATGTGGGCCGCACGGATGATATCATCAAATCCTCCGGTTACCGCATCGGGCCGTTTGAGATTGAGAGCGTAATCATGGAGCTCCCCTATGTGCTGGAATGCGCCATCACCGGCGTGCCGGATCCCCTGCGCGGCCAGGTGGTCAAAGCGACGATCGTCCTAGCCGCCGGCTATACCGCTTCGGAGGAACTGAAAAAAGAAATCCAGGATTACGTTAAAAAGCAAACGGCGCCTTACAAATACCCGCGTGTGGTAGAATTTATGGACGAGCTGCCCAAGACGATCAGTGGTAAGGTTCGTCGCGTTCAGATTCGCGGAGATCAGAATAAAAAGTGATCCATAGCTTTATCACATATTGATTTGTTTGGTGTGCCGAAAGGCCGGCAATAGATTTGGATAAAGCCGTAATCAGAAGAAACCTCTATTAACAGATAGGGGCTGCTGCGGAGGGCTCGTATTTTTCCCTCTGTTTGTGCTTGTCCGTGCAGTGGAAAGGTGTGGCACGGCAAATGAGCAAAGAAGACGTACAGATCCGAGTGGCATCGGTTGATGATGCGAAGGAAATACTGGAGATCTACGCACCGTATGTCGAGAAAACAGCCGTTACTTTTGAATATGAAGTGCCGAGCCAGGAAGAATTCAAGGCAAGAATGAATGATACGCTGCAAAAATATCCTTATATTGTCGCAGAAAAACAGGGGGAAATCCTGGGCTATGCCTATTCCGGTGCATTCGTAGGGAGGGCGGCCTATCATTGGTCGGCCGAGGTATCTATTTATCTGAAACAAAATAAAAGGAAAATGGGGTATGGCCGAAAACTCTACCATGCATTAGAGGCTATTTCCACAGCTCAGAATATCCTGAACTTAAATGCCTGTATCGGATATCCCGAGGTGGAAGACGAATATTTAACGGTTGATAGCGTGCAATTTCACGCGCATTTGAGTTATCGTATGGTGGGGGAATTCCACAAATGCGGGTATAAATTTGGAAGATGGTATAACATGGTATGGATGGAAAAATGGATTGGGGTACATGCTGCCGTTCCGGCGCCATTCATTCCTTTTCCAGATTTACATCGAAATTCCCTAAAGGGTTTAAGAATATCATAAACATCTGTTTTCTGTATACAAAAGCCACGCCAGAAAGAAAGGTTTTCCTTCTCGGCGTGGCTTTTGATTTATATTCATTGGCTGCGTTATGTACAATATGTGATAATCTTTGTGAGTTTTCCTATTTGTAAAAGAGTTCCGTGATTTTTCCTCATGCCTTTTATGGTTCATTCGATACGACCCGTTACAGAGCAGATAATACATATGGCGACTACCAGCTCCATCATAAAAGTAACAGGGATACCAAGCATAAATTTCTTCTTTTGGGTTTTATGGCGAATCCGTTTCATAGTAATATACATACCAACGGCTCCACCAAATGCAGAAATCCATAGCAACGTGGCCTCCGGGATGCGCCAACGGCCTTGTTGCGCGCATTTTTTGTCGTATATTGTCAGAATAACGGCGATTAAGTTTATAACTAATAAATAGATGAAAATGACAACGAGATACCAGGGCATGTCATCCCTCCTTTTTGTATTTATTTTTTGCTTGTACAGGTCTTTTTTTGCCCGTACCATCCTATATATGGAAAGAACGGTGTACCTGCCATAATCGAAAGGAAAAGGGCAAACTGTCGCATTGCTTTGGCTTATGCACCTTTCCTAACGGAATCAAGGGAAGATGACAATGA
>CAMMKL010000016.1 GCA_946497265.1 uncultured Clostridia bacterium
GGTACCCGTAACCCGGTCGACGATCTTCCTCGGCGGATCGAATACTCCGTGCCGCCGCTGAATGGTGGAATGGATGCGGCCGGCACTGTTGGCCGGTGCGGAAATGGAAAACGCATAATAGGGCTCCAACAGGATATTTTCCGCCTGTTCCAGCCCTTGCCGTACCGCTCGGCGCACCGCTTGCCGAAAATCCCCGCCCTCGGTGTGTTTTTCATGCGCCCTGCCCGTCAAAAGCGTAATCTTTACATCCGTCAGCGGCGCACCCGTTAAAATCCCCCTGTGTTCCTTTTCAAACACGTGTGTGCGGATCAGGTTTTGATAATGGGATTCCAGCACATCCGTCGGGCAGGCAGAGGCAAAGGTAATCCCGCTGCCGCGCGGGCCTGGCTCCAGCTTCAAATGTACCTCGGCGTAATGGCGGAGCGGTTCAAAATGGCCATACCCAATCACCGGGGAAGCAATCGTCTCCCGGTAGACGGTTTCACACGGACCGAACGTTATTTCGAACCCAAAGCGTTGCGGCACAATTCTTTCTAGAATTTCCAGTTGGATTCGCCCCATCACATGTACATGGATTTCCTGAAGCTCTTCTTCCCATTCAATGGAAAGCTCCGGCTGCTCTTCTTCCAGCAGGCGAAAAGCGCGCAGCACGGTAGAAGCCGGTAGTTTTTCTCCGAATAGGACGCGCGCCGTCAAAAGCGGCTGCAGCTCCCCTGCCGAGCGGGAGGGGCGGCTGCCCACCCGGTCTCCGGCACGCACCGAAGCAAGCCCCACTACGGCGCACAGATCCCCGGCCTCCGCTTTCGGGAGGGGAATCGCTTTTTCCCCGTTATACTGACGGAGTTCGTTTACCTTTTCAAAAACCGGTTCCCCGTTTTCATTTTGTACACAAACAGTGTCTTTTGCCCAGAGCGCACCGGAAAACACACGCACAAAAGATAATTTGCTGCCCGTACGGTCGTGCCGTACTTGATAAACAAGCCCGGAAAAGGGCTCTTTTTCTTGGGGACGTTCCTCCTCTGTCAAAAGGGCAAGGGCGTCCAAGAACTCTTTTACCCCTTCGTCGTTGAGGGCAGAGCCGCTAAAACACGGAAACAAACTCCTTTCCCGCACCATAGACCGTGCCCGGCGGAGCCATTGCTCCCGGCAGAAACCATCCTCCACATAGCGTTCCATAAGGGTATCATCCATTTCGGCCAAGCGTTCCGCCAAGGGTCCGTCAAATTCACCATCTTGAAAATGGCCGGTAAACAGGATACAACCGGGGGAACATGTTTTTTGCAGCTCCTTTATTACCCGGGAAATATCAGCGCCCGGCCGATCCGTCTTATTTAAAAAAAACAGGGTCGGAATTCTATTTTTACGCAAAAGCTCCCAAATGGTTTCAGTATGCCCCTGCACACCTTCCACGCAGCTCACTACCAAAACAGCGTAATCCACCGCAAAAAGCGCGCGCTCCATTTCTGCGGAAAAGTCCACGTGCCCAGGGGTATCCAACAAATAAAAACGCCTGCCGCGATATGTAAAGGGCGCCTGACCGGAAAAAACCGTAATGCCCCGTTCTCTTTCGATAGGATGGCTGTCAAGATAAGCGTCTTTATGATCCACCCGGCCCCGAACGCGGATGCTTTTGGTACGGTAGAGGATTTGTTCGGACAAGGTGGTTTTTCCGGCGTCTACATGCGCCAGCATTCCAATCACTATGCTCATTTACTTCCTCCGGTTTCCTTTTTGGCGCGGCGGGAAACCGGTTTGCCTTTTCCCCGCACATAGATAAACTTAACATTCCCGTCGCGGCTGGAATGGGATTTGATATCAAACAAATTGAGCGACTTGATAAACGGCGTAAGCTTTAAAAAGCCATAATTGCGTACATCAAAATCCGGGAAGCGTTTGATCAGCGTGCTGCCAATGCTGCCAAGCGGCGCCCAGCCGTCGTCGTCCGAGGTTTCCTCTACAATGGTCAAAATCGCCTTTTTGATAACGGAAAGCGGCGTGCGGACGGTATCCTCTTCCGGTTCCTGCTCTTCCTCTTCCGCTTCTTCCGTTTGGGGGATCGCCTGGGTCAAAACCTCCAAATATTTAAATTTGTTGCAAGCCGCGATAAAAGCGGTAGGCGTTTTTTTCTCACCCATCCCTACCACATGCATCCCGCTTTCCCGAAGGCGGGATGCCAGACGGGTAAAATCACTGTCGCTGGATACAATACAGAAGCCTTCCACATTCCCAGTGTATAGGATGTCCATTGCATCAATGATCATCGCGGAATCGGTCGCATTTTTTCCAGTGGTATAGCCGTATTGCTGTATGGGGGTTATGGAATTTTCCAGTAGCGCGCTCTTCCAGGAACTTAGGTTCGGCCTGGTCCAATCCCCATAAATGCGTTTGTATGTGATGGTGCCGTCGTTGGCCAATTCGTCCAGAATGGGTTTGATGTATTTTTCGGACACATTGTCCGCATCTATGAGCACCGCAAAACGTTTGTCCTGTGACATTTACAAAACCTCCTCGTATCATATGAAGTGAAAAATAGGCATCGTTACCCTTTGATCGCCTTAGACCAAACATTGCCGGTCAGGGCCGGATGCAACAAGCGTGCGTTAAGCCGGAGGGTTCCCCCATCGGTAGGCTAACCCCCAAGAAGGAGGCCTTTCGGCCCAAGCGAATGAAAAAACACCCCCTTGGCTTGCATTTAGGCCGAAAAACATGGTATCATCTTTTACAGACTGTCAAAAACAAAGGAGATTATCCATGAGAACACTGTGTATCCCTTATTGTGAAAACCTTAATTTTTCCCCCGGGGCGGTGGCCGATATCAATATTTACCGGTGGCAGGAAAATAATTATACTCCAAAAGCGCAGGCGCAACTATGCTACAACCAATCGGCGTTGGCCGTGCGGTTAATCGCACAGGAGGCAAACCCGCGCGCCATTATACAGGAAGACGGCGGAGCCGTGTGGACAGACAGTTGCCTGGAATTCTTTGTGCATCCGGAATCCGACCCCCGGTATTTAAACTTTGAAATCAATTCGCTTGGCAAAACGTTGTTGTCTTTCGGAGACCGGCCAAACCCCGGACGCATTTCCTTAATTGGAAAGTATCTCAAAGAAATCCGTGTTACCCCCGAAAGATCCTCGGTCGATTGGCAAGTCACCTTTCGAATTCCTTTCTCCATGCTGAGGGAAATTTATGGGGACATCGATTTCTCCCGTTTAAGGGCGAATTTTTACAAATGCGGCGACCGTACTGAATTCCCCCATTTTGGAATGTGGAGCGAAATCCATAACGATCTGCCTTTGTTCCACCTACCGCAGTATTTCGGCACGCTCCTTCTCGACCGTCCCGGCGTGGGTTGCTAACTGGAATCATAACTTCCTACGGGTTTCCAGGCGATAGGCCCTTTCGCGCAGAAGGTGGGCAAACTCCAGCGATGTGCGGGGGCGTTTGCCTAACAGCACGGAGGCGCCCGCCAGATCTTCCATTTTGTGAAAATCGGAACCGGCACTCTCCAGAAGGCCGTACTTTTGAGCCCATTCCTTCGCCAGCATGTTTTTGGAATTGTGGCGCGGATTGCCGTAAAACACCTCGATGCCATGCAGATAAGCCGGGTTTCCCCGGTAGCATTCCGCACGGAACGGATGGGCTTGTACCACTGCAAAGCCCAGTTTATCCGCGATTGGGAAAAAGGATTGAAGCGAAGCTTCATAAAGCCATTCCCATCCCCGCAAAAAGTCCTCCGACAGCCCATACACCAAAAAGTCGTTGTAATTTCCGGGAAAGCGGAACTCCGCCCCCAACAAAATGGTAAGCCCAAGCTTTTCCCCTTCGTTTTTTGCGGCCCAATACCCTTTTAGGAACCGATCCATCGCGGTTTGCCAGGAAGTGCCCCCTTCGCTTCCCAGTACGCCGGCGCTAAAATGGTCGGTAATGACTATGCCGTCGTATCCGCTTTCGTAGTACTTGCGCACCGATTCCGCAGCGGGTACGCAGCCGCAAGGGCTGCTTTCTTTTGTATGGAAATGCGTTTCAAAGCGATATGCCTTTTTCAAAAGCAACTTCCTTTCCAATTTGGATCTATCAAAATAAATCAAGGATCAGAAAAGAGGATCACGATGCTATACCCGTTGATTTTGGCTTCTTCTTCCCCTCGTAGGAAGGAGCTCCTTGCTTTGTTGGACATTCCCTTCACTATACAAAGTTCCGATACCGACGAGTCGTTGCCCGCAGGGATCTCCCCTGAAAGGGCAGTGCTCCTGCTGGCTAAACGGAAAGCAGAAGCGGTACAAAAAAAACGCGCCGACGGCAAATGTTTGATTTTATCCGCCGATACCGTTGTAGCGTATCAAGGGAACATTTTGGGAAAGCCCAAAACGGAAGAGGAAGCTTTTTCTATGCTGAGTGCTTTATCCGGTAACACGCATTCCGTGTATACCGGCGTGTGCCTGGATTCCCCCAAAGCAAGCTCCCTCTTTTACGTTTGCACTAAAGTAACCTGTTCTCCTCTTTCTTCTCAGGAAACCCGGGATTCTATCGCCACAGGAGAACCCATGGACAAAGCCGGCGCGTACGGGATTCAGGGCCGCGGCTCCCTCTTCGTCCAAAAGATATGCGGCGATTATTTTAATGTAGTAGGGCTTCCCATTGCACGGGTAAAACGGGAAATTTTAAAGCTAATGTGAGACTGGCGGCCCGCAGGGAGCCGCCAGCATGCATGTTTAAACCTTGTTCGCCAATATGTCCTGATATTCGGAGTTTTTTTGAAACCATTTCATTGCATAGGAACAGGTCGGTACGACTTTGCGGCCATCTTCGCGGACGGTCTGCGCAACGGCCAAAATCAGCTTGCTTGCAATCCCTTGCCCGCGCAGGCTCTCGTCTACAAAGGTGCGGCTGATTTCCACAATATTTTCAGATGCTTTGGGGAAGGTTACTTCCGCCACCAAGCGACCGTTTTCATCTTGAAGATAAATCCGGTTTTGCTCTTTCTGAAATTCCATTCCTTGTCTCCTCTTTCGTGAAGGAAGCGCCGGCAGGTTCCGACGCAATCCCCGTATTTTTGCTTTCTTATTATACCCTGAAAACGTCATCGTGACAAGAAAAAAGAAGAGGCATCTGCAAAATACGGAATCCATCCGTTCCCGCAGCCTGCCTCTCCCCTTTTCGCCGGCTATCACGTTCGAATCAATTATCGCCCCGGGTCAAGTTTTCCGCATAATCGCACAAACTGGCAAAGGAATTGATATGGGAAGCGCGCTCGCTGATCGTTTCCTGAACATAATCCGGCAACGTATCAAAGTACTCATGCGCGCGGGCGTTTGCATTAATCAACTCAAACAAGTCGCTGTATTTCTTTTCCATACTGTTCACCTCAAGGGCTTTTTGTTTTTCCATTCGGCTACGCAGGACTGCATTTCTTCAAAGGAAGCGGCGTCCATTGCTTCCACCCTGTGCTTTAATTCTGTCGGCAGGGAATGGAAGTATTCGTAACTGGTTAAATCCTCTTCCAGCAAATCGGATAAGCCGAGGTGCTGGTCAATGGAACCATTCAAAAGATCACCCCGAAAGGTAGTATGCTCTTAAAAAGCCAAAATATCAGCGTCAGCCTTTCAAAGCAGCCATAAAGTTCTCATAAGTATCATTCCAATATTCCATTGGATAGGTGGCTCCACCGTTGGTGCTGTTCAGAATATCGTCGCACAATTGTTGATCCAAATTAAAAAGTTCCCCAACCGTGATCGGATATCCTTTTTCTGTTGCAATTTTACAGAACGCATCCATCGGGTCGTCGGCCTGCTGTGTGGCCAACAGCGCTTGCTTCAGCGATTCCTGATGGCGGGCGGCCGTGAGAAGTTCTCTTAATATATCGTTGCTGTTCATTTGATACCTCCATATTTTTACAAATTCCTACAATCCTTGCCGTTAAACTATGCTTCCATATTTACCATTTATTAGGTTTTCCCGGCGGGCAAAATGGAGCAAAAAACGGCTCTTGCGATTCTTTAAATTTTTGTACGGGGTCCTCTTGCTCTAATTGTCCCGCCGCGGCTTTCGAGGCTTTGAGCCAATCCGGCAAATGCATGGCGTTGGGGTCGGAACAATGATACACATTCATTTTCACGAAAACAACTCCCCTTCAGAAAATGTCCTACCTTAGTATATGCGAAAGAAATGAAAAAGGGAAAGATTTTCGCTATGCAATCCCATACGTTTGTGTGACCGGATCTAAAAACAAACCGATATGTGGAGCCTTCCAGGTAAAGAGCACAAAACAGATAATAAAAGCCGCCAACAGAACCAAAGAGGCTGCACACCAGCCCTTTCCCTCGCGAGGGTGTTTCAGCCATTTTTCGCTGAAGCGGAAGGCCGTAAAAACGCCTATAAGAAAGGTCATAATATCCGCCCAAAGAAAATTGGTCCCTATGATCCCAACATAAGTATAAAAAGACGCCACAATGGCGAAAAGCCCCCAAAACAATCCAAACACTTTTGCAGCAATAAAATTGCAGCCTTCTTCTTTACCCCAAACAAGATATTCTACGATGCTGTATAGCAAAAAGGGTACAAACAATAGCTTTAAGTGTTCCCATGTGCTTTCATTAACCGGGGAAAACAAAGCCGCAATGGGACTCTTTCCTGAAAAATCATATAGAAAATGCAACAAAGACCCCAATATGGACACCAAAATAAAACCAGTGATTTCCCAAGCCCGAAACTTTTTTTCCGATACCACCATGATCCTTCCCCACTCCCTTTTAAAAATAGATCGAAAAGACTCTTCTTCCCTTATTATAGTATGGCGAAGGACAACAATTTATATTTCATTTTTATGAATATGATAAATATTTTTATTTCTTTTTCCTCTTTTGTTAATTCTCCGTTGGCGAAGCGGTTTCATATAGGACGATAAAGCTTTTATCCTATATCATTAAATAATCAGAGGCTCTTCTAAAAGAGAAATATCCTTGCTTTACCGCGTTTTAAAGCGGCAATCAACTTCGCGTCATACAAATATTCGTTACTATTGGTATAAGAGAATAAAAAACCGAATTTCTCCATTATCATCCTCGTATATCAAAGCATCGGTCTTATAAAATCCATTAAAGTTAATTTTTCATTTTGGTATTAAATTTGGCTCAACGTATTTGTGATGGACAGAATTTATGCTCATTTTCACAGACATAAATCATTTTTAAATGGACTCGTTTCTCCACATCACTCATTTTTTAAATTTTACCATAAATAAGAATATTAAAAATTCTTTAATATAATTTAAGTTGGCGCAATACGCTTGAGTTAATCCTTATATTTTTTATTAAATACTTTTTCTCATAAGATATAATATCCTTATAAAGAATTTTACGCAAGTGTGGCATCTAAATACTTAGTTTAGATATTTCAGAAAAGGGATAGATTTATGAAAAAAATATCATATAATTTAAAACCGTTTTTGATTTTTCAGATACTTATAATTATTATTTGTTTCATTCTTAAATTAATGAATCCACAATCTGATGTCTGGGTAATTGTTAGTTGTGGGATCCTGTTACCTTATTATTCTGGTGGCATATACTTAATCGGTGCATTGTTTGGAGCTTGGATTCAATTTAGGAGCGAAAGCAAGCTAAAATTCATCATTTGTAACAATATATTTGCTTTCTTTTTGATCCTATTTCCTATTGCTATACAGTTCCAGATATATACGCTGGATGTTTTTTTAATGGCTTTGTATCAGTTTTTATGTTTTATCGGTGGGCAAATTATTATATTGACATTGGAGTTTTTAGTATCTCTTTATGGTCTTATAAAAAAGAAACTTAAATAAGGGAGGCATTCCATACGGCAGGTATTGTTTGACCATCTTGAAAACTTGGGTATAATAAAAAGAAAAAAACAGGAGAGATGGCAATGAAAAGGAAACGTTTCCAAACTGCTGTTCTGATAACTTTATTGACAGGTTTCTCTTTATTCAGTGGATGTTCCGGAAAGGAATCTTCCAGCTGGGAGACCGTCGTTCCATATGAATATGATGGTATATCGGTAAGCAATCAAGGGAATTTTATTGGCGTAAGAAAGAATGATAAAGGCGGTGTGTATGTCAAAAATGGAGAAACCTATGATCTTTTATTTTCACCTGAATATGATAATATAACATGGCCAAGTAATGAAGAGTATTTATTTTTACAAACCGGCGATCAGATTGCTATTTATCAATCGAATGGAAAAAAACTTACGGATCAGACTTTTACTCGTGTAACTTATAGCGCCCAAAACAAAGGGTTTGAAGTACTTCTGGAAAACGGATATTGGGGATTTTTATCTGAGATCAACGGAGATTGGCTGATAAAACCGAAATATAAAACGCTTATTTCTCTATATGTAGACGATCGTTTTTTTGTCCAAAAAGAGAACTTGGAATATGATATTATTGATTCTCAAGAAAACAGTACGTTCCCTTCCGATCTTAGGGTTTCCGGCTGGCTATATCCGGATCTTTTTGATGTAACAGGGGAAGATCAAAGTCTTCACGGTATCGCGAATTTAAGTGGAGAGGTGATTGTGCCTATCTCATATCAAAACATTTCCTATTTTCAATACAGCGATACAGGATTTCTTTATATATGCAAGGATGAGGATAACCGACGTAGTGTTTTTGATGAAGAAGGCAACGCATTACTCAAAAATATGGAATGTGATGAAATTAAACCGATAAACTCAGCGTATTTTGTGGTTAAAAAAGACAAAAAGTCAGGTTTAATGAATGGCGACGGAGAATGGATTATCCCAATGGAATACGATGATATATACTTTTCGAATGATTCAAATGTTGGATATGTAATGAAAGATTTCGAATTTTATTTTGCAACGTTGCAAGGGGATATTTACAAGGATGTATCTTACAGTGGCATAAGACCGATTAAGGAAAGCAATGGAATATTCTCCGTCAAAAAAGATGGCAAAATAGGCCTTATGGATGAAAATAGAAATATCATAACTCCATTTGCATATGATTACTGTGACATTAGTATGTATCATGATTTACTTTTGCTTAAAAAAGATGGAAAATATGGATTCTTTTCTCCCCAAAAACAAAAATCACTTGCCTTTGCATATGACTACGCATCTTCTTTTGAAAAAGGTTACGCCAAGGTTGTGAAAGATGGTAAGCTAGGGATAATCGATTCGGAAGGTAATGATATTGTGCCATTTGAATTTGATCCTCCTTTTGAATCGGGTGAAGATAATATAATTGTAAACCTTGATTCAAGTAACCTTATTACATTAAAAAAGGATGGCAAATACGGCTGTATTGCACTAAAGGTAAAATGGAGAAGCGGCCAGGAAAAGATCCTGGTCGCCTCTTTCACTTCATGCTCCAGCAGCAAACGCGTAGCCCTTACAAAGAACCTCCCTCAAATACAAAATGAAATTACAGATATCATATTTGCCACAGTAAGTTATAGCAAGCCGGGTATTGTTAAACTAAGATTACATTAATTGAGTCGAGTCCCAAACAAATCCAGCATACCCTTCGAAGGGGTATGCGCTAATTATCCTCAAAGCGGCAGTATCCAAGTGCATTATGTAACTTGGACGACCCCCCATTTCTGGTTTTTCTGAAGTTTCATCAATCCATTGCTTCCTTCCGCGTTAATCAGTTTACCGATTGAGGTATTCGGATCAAACTCTGGTGGGATTACATACATCCCCTCCGTATTGATAACGCCTAGCTTACCCGATTCTACTACTCTGGCATACCCTTCACAAAAATCCGAACCGGCGCTAAATGTAAAGTCAATTGCACAATCGCCATTAGAATCCAGATATCCGGCTTTTTCATTTTTTACCACAAACAATAACCCGTTTTCCATTGTGATCGAAGCAAAATCATATTCCGGAGGAGTCAGTTCTTCCCCGTTTGACTTTAAATAGCCGAACTTACCATCTATTTCATAACAGATTGCATCGGAACCAGAACGAATTGTATCATAGGGCCTTTTGGTAATGATTTCACATTGCATATTGATCAATTGGTAACCTTTTTCATTAACGAGAATTCCATATCCATCATCTGCGTGAAATTCGATATACGGATACTGAATCGGCATAAGAATATCGTTTCGTTTCGAAATTACCCCATATAGATCGTTTTGTTTTACCAATACCATTTCTTCATCAATTGGCTTTACAGCATCATACGCTAAATCCTGCATGAATATCGTTCCGTCTTGTTCGTAAATATCGATGGTATGACCGGACGTTGTGCAAATAAAAAAATAACGCCCACTATTATTTTCTACCAAAGCTATCTTGGAATACATAGCCGGAATCATAATCGTTCCGTCCAGATCGCATATCCCGTGCCGATAAGTCTCATCGGTCACAGATAGGCATGAGATAGATTGAAAAGGTTCCGATACAGAGAATCCATCAGTAAGAAGAGAATGCCCCTCTCCATCAATCAAATCCTGCTTTCCGTTCGACCGGGTCACAAAAAAACGATTTTCTGTAAAAGGAATAACCGTTGTATATTCCGGTTTCAGAATCCAGTTGCCGCTATCATTTAAATAACCAAAATGAATCCCATCGTCAGACGCAATGAAATGATGTGAGGAACTGCCTTCCAAAATACTGGCAAACGAATTGGCTAAAAACCTGCTTTTGTCCTTTTGGAATACCTCTGTTTGCTTGTTTGCTGTTATAAATACAAGATCTTCTTCCGTAGACCACGTTATATTATCAAACTGTACAGGAAACATTTTTTCATAAGATTCCCCATTCCTCTGATAGATGCCATACTTTCCATTTTGTTCTACCGTAATAAAGGTTCCATTTGGGCTGATGGTGATAGAATCATATTCAAAAGGTATGGCAACCTTCCAGGAAGAAGTGTCGCCTCCATTCTTTGAACACCCATTGAATAGGAATAGAGCAGCAAGTAACCCTGCTATTATAGTAAATAGAAACCGTTTCCTTTTCACGTATATCACTCCAAATAATCAGGGGGCAATTATCATCCCATCGTGGCTTGAATGAATGAAAGGATGTTATCACCTGGATATTAAATTCATTGCTTTATCACGCCTTTTGCAATTTTTTGATAGTCATGATATAGGAAAAACTGATTTCCACTGATCAATAATGTGTCTTCAGGTACATTATCAAGAATTACGCTGATTTCACAGGTACAACGGAAGCCATCTAACCAGTGCAATTTATTCAGTACAACACAAAGCGGGTGGCTAATGGGGGTTCCGTCCGGATCCATAAAACAGGCAGGGAAAACTTCTCCATTTAAAACCTGGAACCTTGGCAGCCTAAAACCACCCTGCCTTTTCTTTTCCCAAAGGATCGTTACCTTAGCAGCGGGTTTGGAATCCAAAGGCACCCCACCTTCCTCAACATTCCGCTTGAGCGGCAGGCGAAGCAATAAAAATATTACGATAAGCAATAACAGCAATATAAGCAGTGACGGTAAAAAATTCTTACTGAGTCCGCCTTGTTTGATTGACAGAGCGGCCGAAGATGTAAAAAGTGAAATAACGGGGACGATCGCAATTGCCAGACATAACCCCAACCATTTACTATAAGACTGAAACCCCTTTTGACAGGAGGGACAAACATTCGGTTCCTTATATTTTCGAAAAGCGTTTGCGAATGTATCTTTAAATGGGATCGTTTCTCCACACCAAGGGCATCTATGTTGCAGCATTCTGGTATCTCTCCTTTTATTTTTTTAAATTTTATCAGAAATAATATCTATTTAAGTTCTTTAAGATAATTTAAATAAATAAATTTAGGACTGGCACAAGGATTTGAGCCAGTCCTAAATACACTCGTTTTATAAAATATTATGAATTTTAATTATTTCTCCCCTGGCCAATAATACCCCCTTTCTAAATGTTTTTCACTGGGTACGTACCCTTCACTTTCAAATTCTTTATACTTAGTTAAGCTTTGGCCCATTGCTTTCCCATCACTGCGGAAAACAAAATCTTCAAGGTTTGTAACTAGGGGATAGCCATTTCGGAAATAAAATCTGAAATCGTGGGTTTCAACCCCCATATCGTAGTAAAGTGTTGGATTCAAAAAGGAATCACCATCTTGAAGTGTGACTCCATCTTTTACATACGTAGTGCGATCTTCCGTAGCTGTTCCATATACAGTACTAGTAAAATTCACAAAGGTATCCATCGCTGTGGCAATATACGAAGGCCCTTTAAAAATATCCATTAATTCTTCTAAAACAGGCCCCCTTGCATCGCTAAAAGCGGATACAATTGCATCGCTAAATCCCACTTCTCCATTTTGTTCAAGAGTTTTCATTGTCGATAAGAGCGAAGATAGAAATGCACCAACGCCGGGAATGAAGGAGCCCATAAGTGCAAGCCAATCATCTGATTGATGCATTTCCTGAATTTTATCAACAGAAAAGTAAGTCGCTCCTCTAAATTTAATTTTCATTGTTTTTCTGCCTGGTGCATAATATTTATAACCCAATTCAAATTCTTCTTGATCATTTAAAAACTTCGACCAAATGGTTTTATAAGAAGGATTTAACTTTCTCAAATTCAGCATTTCTGCATATAGAGCATCTGTCTTTTCGTGGTCTTTTTGATCCCAAAAATAAGCGAATAGTAATTGAAAGCAAGTAAGGATATTGAAATCATTTAAATCAGATGGGATATCTATATCGCCTAAGTCTGTATAAGTGGAATTATAATGAGAGCTATAATAGTAGGTATTTACCATTGCTTTTCTATCTATTCGCGCTAACTCAGCAATATCAATTTCCGGCTTTGACGGTGTACTACCTCGACGAATAACCACTGCCTGACACGACTGCGCTTTGTAGGCGGCCTCCACGGATGTTTTGCTATAGTACGTCAAAGGCTGCGAGCTCTGGGGATCGTTAAAGATGTAGTGGTTGTCGTCGTACCCGACCAGCAGCAAACAGTGCTCCGGCTGGACCCAGGTAATCCTTCTTCCGTCAAAATCCCACGTTTTGGTTCGTGACGGGCGCATCCCCATCGTAGCCCACAGGATCACCGGGATATCATGGTCAATATACTGGGCGCACAGGGTTTCCAGGGGAACCTGGTACAGCACCTCCGCCTCATATTTTTTATTGGCCAGGATTTTATCCAGCGCTTTTTTGATCACCGGGGCATAGCAGCCGTAACCGCTTGTCGATCTGGGGTTTCCGCCAAAGGTCAGGTTCGGATCAAAGGGGAATCCCGACCTGTCCAGATACTGATCGATAAAATCGTCAACCGTGATGGAAACACCGGCATACTGGAGCGCCATGGTGGCGGTCACACTTTCGCACCCGGTAGGATACAGGCCGTTCTGAGAGATAAACGGCGCGTTGATGATTTTGTGCTTTCCGGTCGGCGTCATGGCCGAAGTGTTTTCCTCAAACACACGGATCTCAACGCCCGCAATGTTTTTCCCTCCGATTCCCGCGTAGTAGGAGCCGGTATCCAGCGTGCCGTCCAGATTATATTTGGACTGCGCGGCGCGCATCCACTCCGGGTCGGCGTTGCTCACCCAGGGCAGCCACCTGCCGTCCACATAGGCCCGGTACATCACCACCACGCCGGTGGTCAGCTTGGTCCCGTCGTTTTGATAGGCGTAGATGCTCAGCTTCTGAATGGCTTTCCCTGAAGAACCGGCGTAATCGTTTTCAGTGCTTTTTACGGCGGGATAAAAACCGCTTTTGCCTTCGTTCTGTGTCTTATACAGCAGATAATAGGGCTTACCGGTGCTGGTCTGGATTTTTATTCCGTCGATGGGGGACGCCATTACGCTTTTGCTGAAGGATTTCCAGGAGCCGTTGGACAGGTAGCTTAGGGAAGCGGAAGCTTCTTCCCCCGGAAGATCCTCCACCGGAAGCGAGGTTGTATTGCCCTCAAACGCCCGGATTTCAATACCGGCTATGTTCTTTCCGCTGATTCCCGCATAGGAGGAGCCGGTATCCAGGGTCCCGCCCAGGTTGTACTGAGCCTGTACGCTGCTCATCCACTCCGGGTCGGCGTTGCTCACCCAGGGCAGCCATCTCCCGTCCACATACGCCCGGTACATCACTACCACGCCGGAGGTCAGCTTGGTTCCGTCGTTTCGGTAGACCTGAATGCTCAGCCTCTGGATCGGCTTTCCGGGCGAGCCCGCGTAATCGTTTTCCGTGCTTTTGACCGCGGGGTAATAGCCGTCCTTTCCTTCGTTCCAGGTCTTGTAAGAGAGATAATAATCCTTTCCGCTGGTCCGGATTTCAATGCCGTCTATCGGTGAGGCCAATACGCTTTTGCTGAAGGCAGTCCAGTTCGAGGAGCTGTTTGCCATGTAGCGCATGGACAGTTCGACCTCCCCGCCGGTGAAGCTGCCGGAACCCGGATTGGGGGAATCATCCTCAAAGATGCGGATCTCAACGCCGCCGATATTTTTTCCACCAATTCCCGCGTAGGAGGAACCGGTATCCAAAGTCCCGCCCAGGCTGTACTTCGTCTGTGCGGCGCGCATCCATTCGGGATCGGCGTTGCTTACCCAAGGCAGCCATTTTCCATCCACATACGCCCGGTACATTACTACCACGCCGGAAGCCAGCTTGGTTCCATCGTTTTGGTAAACCTGAATATTTAGCCTCTGGATCGGCTTCCCGGACGAACCGGCATAATCATTTTCCGTACTTTTGACTGCGGGATAATAACCGTCTTTTCCCTCGTTCCAAGTCTTATACAGCAGATAATAATTTTTGTTGGAGCTGGTCTGGATCTTGATACCGTCCATATGGGAGGACATCACGCTTTTATCAAACGTGTTCCAGCTTCCGTCCACTAGATAGCTCAGGGAAGCGTCCGCCTCCCCGCCGATGGAAGAATCGGAATTATCCAGACCATTGTCTTTGAAAATGCGGATTTCAAATTCCTTCAGCACGTCGTCCGCATCGGGAATCCCGGCATTTCCGCTGCTGGTATCCAGTTCACCGTCCAAATGGAAATATTCGTACACCTGGCTCATCAGATCAGGCCGGGCGTTGCTCACCCAGGGAAGGGAACGGTTGCCGACTCGAGCCCGATACATCACAATATAAGTATCGTCCATCTTCTCGTCTGTGGAATTTTCCTTAACCTGGATCCCAACGGCCTGCACCCCGCGGGTATCGTTGAGCCCAAACCCGGCGTAGTCGTCGTCTCTACTGCTGACATAAGGGAGCCATCCGCGGCCTTTGTTATAAGTGCGATAGTACAAATAGAAAGGCGCGTTTGCTGCTGTTTGGAATTGGATTGCCGTGATCTGATAGGCGGTAAATTCCGTGCCAAAGGTTTTCCACGCGGTGCTTAAATAGGATTTTTCCACATCCAATATGATTTCCTGAAATCTTGCCATTAAAATCCTCCTTGATTTTCGAATTCAAAACCGGATTGGCCTTCTCCAGTTTCAGGGATCAAGAACATATGTTCTATATACATTTTATATAATATTTTCTATATTGTCAATCCTTAAAATTTAATAAAAATAGCCACCAGAATATTTAAACTCTGATGGCTTTCCATTTGTTTTTATTTGGATCAATAAAGGAAAAAGCAGCGCGCGTATGTAACAACATAGGCGCGGCTGCTTTTCACTTGCCCAAAAGGCAACTATCGGAAGAGGTATCACAAAAGAAGAAATCGCTTCATGATCATTGGAATAAT